>CAITJJ010000209.1 GCA_903892675.1 uncultured Hyphomicrobiales bacterium
ATCTTGTCGAAGCGCGCGCGCTCGACGTTCAGAATCTTGCCGCGCAACGGCAGCACCGCCTGGAATTCGCGGTTGCGGCCCTGCTTGGCGGAACCGCCGGCCGAGTCGCCCTCGACGATGAAGAGTTCGGACTTGGCCGGATCGCGCTCCTGACAATCGGCAAGCTTGCCGGGCAGCGACGAGATATCGAGCGCGCCCTTGCGCCGCGTCAGATCGCGCGCCTTGCGCGCGGCTTCGCGCGCGGCGGCGGCTTCCACCACCTTGCCGACAATGACGCGGGCTTCCTGCGGGTGGATTTCGAACCAGTCCTGCAGCGCCTGATTGACGACGTTTTCAACGACCGGCCGCACTTCCGAGGACACCAGCTTGTCCTTGGTCTGCGACGAGAATTTAGGATCCGGTACCTTCACCGACAGAACGGCGGTGAGGCCTTCGCGGCAGTCGTCGCCGGTCAGCGCCACTTTCTCTTTCCGCGTGGTGCCGAGCGTGTCGGCGTATTGCGTCACCTGGCGCGTCAGCGCGCCACGGAAACCGGCGAGATGGGTGCCGCCGTCGCGCTGCGGAATGTTGTTGGTGAAGCAGAGCACGCTCTCATGATAGGCGTCGTTCCACCACAAAGCGCATTCCACTGTGATGCCTTCGCGCTCCACCTTGATCATCAGCGGCTTGGGGATCAACGGCGACTTGTTGCGGTCGAGATATTTGACGAAGGCCTCGACGCCGCCTTCGTACATCATCTCTTCGCGCTTCTCGACCGCGTGCCGCATGTCGGACAGAACGATCAGCACGCCGGAATTGAGAAATGCCAGCTCGCGCAGGCGATGTTCCAGCGTGGCGAAGTCGAACTCGACCATGGTGAAGGTTTCTGTCGACGGCAGGAACGACACTTCGGTACCGCGTTTGCCGTTGGAATCGCCGACAACTTTCAGCGGCGCCACCGCGACGCCGTCGCGGAATTCGATGAAGTGCTCATGACCGTCGCGCCAGATCGTCAGCTTCAGCCAGCTCGATAGTGCATTGACGACGGAGACACCGACGCCGTGCAGACCGCCGGACACCTTGTACGAATTCTGGTCGAACTTGCCGCCGGCATGCAGCTGCGTCATCACCACTTCGGGCGTCGACACGCCTTCCGAATGCATGCCGGTCGGGATGCCGCGGCCGTTGTCGCGCACCGTGCAGGATCCGTCTGGATTGAGCGTGACGTCGACTTGCGTGGCGTGGCCGGCGAGCGCTTCGTCGATGGCGTTGTCGACCGCCTCGTACACCATGTGATGCAGACCGGAGCCGTCATCGGTGTCGCCGATATACATGCCCGGCCGCTTGCGCACGGCGTCGAGCCCTTTGAGGACCTTGATCGACTCGGCGCCATAATCGGTGTCGTCGGAACGGATATTTTCGGCCGGTTCAGCCATGGATTTGCACCTTCAAGCGGGCAAGAACGGACACGCAAAATGAATCAGATTGAGCGTCGTGTGTGACACGAAATGCGACGTGCGTACAGCCCTATGTCATTGGTCTTAAAATATTGATTTGAAAGCATTTTTTAAAGAGACCGAAGCCGGAAAACCGACCCTTTCAGGGCGATTGTGGCACCCCTTTTGAGCCCTCTTTCTGGCCGGTTCCGGCAGCCGAATTTCGTCCGATTTCAGGAGCGTGACGCCGGTCGTTTTCAACGCTTGCGCATTACCACCGGGTGGCCTCTAAGCAGACCTGCCACCGGCCGACCAATTTACCGCCGATCGTAACGTCATGCTCTGGTTCAACCGGAACTTTGAAGTCCCGCACCGCATTCGCGCCATCGTGCGCGCGCGTGAGTCGAGCGTCATCGTGCTCGCGGCATTGGCCGGCGCCATGGCCGGGCTGGTCGTGGCCGGCATGGGCGCGGCCGTCGCTTATATGCATCTGGTGTTGTTCGGCATCGAGCCAGGCGCGCGGCTATCGGGTCAACTGACGCTCGATCCGATCTATGCCCTGGTGGTGCCGTGCGTCGGCGGCCTGCTGCTCGGTCTGGCGACGACGGCCATCGCCCGCTGGCGCGGCAGCGAGGTCGACCCGGTCGAGGCCAATGCGCTGCATGGCGGACGCATGTCGATGCGCGGCAGCCTGATCGTGGCGGCGCAGACCGTATGGTCGAGCGGCGTCGGCGCCTCGGTTGGGCTGGAGGCCGGCTATACCCAACTCGCCAGCGGCGTTGCCTCAAAGATCGGCCAGGCGTTTCGGCTGCGGCGCGGCGACATGCGCATGCTGGTCGGCTGCGGCGCCGCCGGCGCCATCGCCGGCGCCTTCGGCGCGCCGCTGGGCGGCGCGTTTTACGGCTTCGAATTGATCATCGGCAGCTATGCGGTGGCGAGCCTGGCGCCGGTCGGCATGGCGGCTTTGCTCGGCTACCTCACCGCGCAGGTGTTCACACCCGACCGGCTCGGCATCGAGACCGGCGCGATATCGACGCTCGCGCTGCACGATATTCTCATCGCCGGCGGCCTCGGCCTCATCGCCGCCGCTTTCGGCATTCTGCTGATGCGCGGCGTCGCCGCCTGCGAGTTGCTGTTTACGAAGGCGCGCGTGCGGCCTGTCTTGCGGCCGATGCTGGGCGGCGTTCTGGTCGGCCTGCTGGCGCTGGTGTCGCCACAGGTGATGTCGTCCGGGCATGGCGCGCTGCACCTGACCGGAATCTTCAAAGTCCCAATAGCCGCCATCGCCACCATCTTCGCCCTGAAAGCGCTGGCCTCGATCGTCTCGCTCGGCAGCGGTTTTCGCGGCGGCTTGTTTTTCGCCTCATTGCTGCTCGGCGCGCTCGGCGGGCAACTCTTCGCGGTCGGCATGAATACGCTGTGGCCTTCGCTGGCGCTCAATCCCGACGCCTACGCCATCATCGGCATGAGCGCGCTATCGGTCGCCGTGATCGGCGGGCCGCTGACGATGACCTTCATTGCGCTAGAGACCACCGGCGATCTGTGGCTGACCACGGCTGTGCTGATCGCCGTCATTCTGTCCATGCAGGTGACGCGCGAATTCTTTGGCTACTCCTTCACCACCTGGCGTTTCCATCTGCGCGGCGAAACCATCCGCGGCGCCGCCGATGTCGGCTGGATCAGAGATCTGACGGTGGCGCAGATGATGCGTGCGGATGTGCGCACGACGCCGGTGGAGACCGACGTCGCCGCTTTCCGGCAGGCCTTTCCGCTCGGCTCGACCAATCAGGTGATCGCGGTCGATTACGAAGGGCGCTATGCCGGCATGGTTCTGGTCGCAGAAGCGCATGCGGCGGAGCTGGCTTCGGTCACGCCGCTCCGCAGCATTCTGCACCACGCCAATCATGTCGTGCTGCCGCAGATGACCGCGCAGGAAGCTATCGCCGCCTTTGGAAAGTTCGAGGCGGAAGCCCTTGCGGTGGTCGATTCCGTTGAGCGGCGGCAGGTTCTGGGTCTGCTCAGCGAAGCCCATGCCTTGCGGCGTTTTTCCGATGCCTCGGAGCGGCAAAGGCGGGGACTGCTCGGCGAGGTTTGATCTTTGCGCTATTCAGCGCCGCGCGCTGTTCAGTTCGAGTGCGCTCGCCGTTAAATGCCGCAAGTGACGGAACCCGGGTTCATAGTCCGGAACCGGCTTGCTGAAGGCCGACATCGCCGCCGAGAGAATTTCGATCTTGTCGAGTTCGGTCCGAATACGCTCCACCGCACGCTGCAATTCACGCTTCAACCGATCTCCCGCTGTTAATGTCTCATTTGGCATCGCCCACATCCCTTTCCCGTGGCTCCCCACGCCCATGTAAAGGTTTGAGCGGGACTATCGTTCCTATTTTCAATGAATTCAAAAGATTGCGATTAATAAAGTGTAATTGGGCGGCAGATGGAACCCGGCGCTAACCGAATGGCGCGACGTTGCCGCCGCGGACCTCGAACAGCGCGGCGCGGCCGGCAATGTCGCCGAAGGCCGCCGGGTCCGCTCCCGTCATCCAGACTTGCGCGCCGAGCGTGGACAGCGCGTCGTACAGCGCGGCGCGGCGCAGCGGATCGAGATGCGCCACCACCTCGTCGAGCAGCATCACCGGCGCGTAGCCGGTCATCTCCTTGATCAGGCGCGCATGCGCCAGCACCAGGCGGATCAACAGTGCCTTTTGCTCGCCGGTCGAAGCCTCGGCGGCGGGAATGCCCTTGCCGGCATGCGTGACCAGAAAATCCGAGCGGTGCGGCCCGTCGAGCGTGCGTCCGGCGGCGGCATCGCGCGCGCGATTTTCCTTCAGGAGTTCGCGATAGCGATCCTCGATCTCGCGCGCGTTGCGGTCCGGCAGCATCTTTTCCATCCAGCCGTCGAGTGCGATATCGGGCAAGGCGAAGGCCGGCGCCTGATCCCGCGTCGCCGCCAGCGCGCCGGCAAGACGGTTGACAGTTTCCGCGCGCGCCGCGGCCACCGCCACCGCGACTTCCGCTGTTTCGTGCTCGATGGCATCGAGCCAATGTGCGTCGCTGCTTCTGTCTTCCAGAAGGCGATTGCGCGAGCGCAAAGACCGCTCCAGTGCGTTGACGCGGCTGGAGTGCTGCGCATCGACAGCCAGCACCAGCCGGTCGAGAAAGCGCCGGCGCTCCGATGCAGGCCCGTTGAACAAGGGATCCATCGACGGCGTCAGCCAGACCACACGCAGATGTTCGGCGAAGGCGACCGCCGAGCCGACAGTCTCGCGGTCGATACGGCATTTGCGGTTGGTTGGCGTGTCATCGCCAACCGGCGGATCGATGCCGGTGCCAAGCGTGGAGAGGCCGAGCATGCCTTCGATCTCGGCCGACACGGCCCAGGAGCCGTCGCCTTCGGAGAACGCCAGTTCGTCCATGGTGGCGCGGTGCAGGCCGCGCCCCGGCGCCAGCATGGAGATCGCTTCGATCAGATTGGTCTTGCCGGCGCCATTGACCCCGGTCAGCACCACCGGGCCTGCTTCATCCAGCGCGATTTGCGCGGCGTGATAGCTGCGGAAATTCGTGAGCGTCAGGCGGCGAATGAAGGCGGCGGTCATGTCTCAACTTCAAATCGCGATTTGGCCACTATAGCGGCCGCGGCGCCAACGCGAATTTCTCGACGATCGACGCAACGATATCCTCCGGCGCGGCGTCAATGGCAATGACAATCGACGGCTCGTCGTCGGCCGGCTCCTGCAAGGCGGCGAATTGGCTGTCGAGTAGCCCCGGCGGCATGAAGTGTCCCTTGCGGGCGGCCAGCCGGCCGGCAATTAGATTCTTGCTGCCTTTTAGATAGACGAACCCAACATCGTCATGGCCATCGCCCAATGTCGCGCGATAGCTTCGCTTGAGCGCCGAGCAGGTGACGATGATCGGCTGGCCGGCGCGGCGCGCGGCGTCGATGCGCGCGGCGATCGCCTTCAGCCAGGGCAGGCGGTCGTCGTCGTCGAGCGGAATGCCTTGCGACATCTTGGCGATGTTTGATGGCGGATGCAGGCTGTCGCCTTCGACCAGCGGCCGGTCGAGCCGCGCGGCGAGCTTGGAGGCGACGGTGCTCTTGCCGGCGCCGGACACGCCCATGACGACGATGGTCGTGGTCCGGCCCGGCAGGCGCGGCGCCATCACGATTTGCCTTTTGCTTCACCGTGACCGCCGAAGCCCTTGCGCATCGCCGAGAGCACCTTGTCGGCGAAGTTCACGTCGCGGCGCGAACGGAAGCGCGCATAGAGCGCCGCGGTTAAGGTCATCACCGGAATGGCGCGTTCGATCGCGGTTTGTATCGTCCAGCGGCCTTCGCCGGTATCGTCCACTTTGCCGGAGAAGTCTTTGAGGCTGGCGTCCTGACTGAGCGCCGTCGCCGTGACGTCGAGAAGTCTGGACGAGACGATGCTGCCGTGCCGCCAGACTTCGGCAATCTCGTCGACCTTCAGCGGCAGGCGCTCGGCTTCCGGCACGCTGGCGTCATTGGCTTCGGCCAAGATCTGGAAGCCTTCGGCATAGGCCTGCATTAGGCCGTATTCGATGCCGTTGTGCACCATCTTGACGAAATGGCCGGCGCCGTTCGGCCCGACATGCAGCCAGCCGTGCGATGCGCTCGATCCTTTCGCCAGTGCGTCGCCGCCCGGCGACAGCGCCGCGAATATCGGCGCCAGGCGCGCCACGACGTCCTTGTCGCCGCCGATCATCAGGCAATATCCCGACGTTGCGCCGAGCACGCCGCCGCTGGTGCCGACATCAACGTGATGAACACCGCGCTCCTTCAGCTCTCGCGCGCGTCGAAGATCGTCTTTCCAGAACGTGTTGCCGCCATCGATGATCGTGTCGCCGGCGTCGAGAAGGTCGGTCAATTTGGCGATTGTGCTCTCTGTCGCCTCACCCGCCGGCAGCATGACCCAGACCGCGCGGGGCGGCGTCAGTTGTTTGACGACATCGGCGAGACCAGACGCAGGTTGCGCGCCGTCACCGGCCAAAGCCTTGACGGCGGCGGCGCTTTGATCGTGCACGACCACATTGTGGCTATTCTTGATCAAACGGCGCGCCAGGTTCGCGCCCATGCGGCCAAGGCCGATCATCCCGATCTGCATGCGCTAATCCCGGTCGAAAATTGCAGACAGAAGCGAGATCAGACCCGCATCGGCATCAAGACGTACAGCGCGCCTTTGGCATCCCTGTCTTGAACCAAAGTTGGCGACCCCGGATCGGCAAGCTTGAGCACCGCGACTTCGCCTTCGATCTGCGCCGCGATGTCGAGCAGGTAACGCGAGTTAAAGCCGATATCGAGCGGATCTGAGTCGTATTCGACCTCGAGCTCTTCGGTCGCCGAGCCTGAATCCGGATTGGTCACCGACAGCACCAGCCTTCCACTGGTGATCGAGAGTTTGACGGCGCGGCCGCGCTCGCTCGACACGGTCGAAACGCGGTCGACCGCAGCCTCGAATTCCTTCTTGTCGACGATCAGGCTCTTGTCATTGTTGGCCGGGATGACGCGGCCGTAATCCGGGAAAGTGCCGTCGATCAGCTTCGAGGTCAGCACGACATTGCCGATCGAGAAACGAATTTTACCGGCCGACAATTCGATCAGGACCTCGCCCTCGCCGGTCTCGATCAGGCGCTGCACTTCGGCGACCGTCTTGCGCGGCACAATGATGCCCGGCATGCCGGCAGCGCCCTCGGGCAGCGGCAATTCGACCTGCGCCAGGCGATGGCCGTCGGTCGCCACCGCGCGCAAGGTCGCGGCCTTGGCAGAGCCGGCGGCGTGCAGGTAGATGCCGTTGAGGTAATAGCGCGTCTCTTCGGTCGAGATCGCGAACTGGGTCTTGTCAATCAGACGCTTGAGGTCGGCGGCCGGCACCGAGAACTTGTGGCTCATCTCGCCGGCGGCGAGATCGGGAAAGTCGCTCTCCGGCAAAGTCTGCAATGTGAAGCGCGAGCGACCGGCGCGGATCGACAGCACGGCGCGGTCGCCGGAACCTTCGATGACGATCTGCGAACCCTCAGGCAGCTTGCGCACGATGTCGTAGAACATATGCGCCGGCACGGTGGTCGAGCCGCCGGGGGCGACCTCGGCCGAAATAGAGTCGGTGACTTCGAGATCGAGGTCGGTCGCCTTCATGCTGAGCTTGCCCTTGTCGGCACGGACCAGCACGTTGGCGAGAATGGGAATGGTATTGCGTCGCTCGACCACGCGATGGACGTGGCCCAGGGATTTCAGCAATTCAGCACGCTCGACAGTAACTTTCATGGGTGACCCGCTTCGGCGCCTTTAAATTGAGCCCGTACACCAGGCGCGCCGGCTTATCGCTTATGCGGAGCCGGGGGGCAAAGGTGGCAAGAGCGGGCCATTTAAGCAAGGGCGGCGGCGGGGTGGGGTGAAATTTCCCCAGGTGTGCACAGGCAGCGTCTCTTCGGAAACGAAAAGGCCGCCCACCCCCACCGTTCGTCCCCGCGCAAGCGGGGACCCGGCCTTTGCCCGAAATATTGGCTATAGAACTGGATTCCCGCTTGCGCGGTAATGAACGGCTTTGTGCCTACTCCTGCAACTGCCTTTTGAGGATCTCGATCTCCTCGGCCAGCGCCATGTCGTTGCCGACCAGGCCCTCGATCTTGCGCACCGCGTGAAGAACCGTGGTGTGGTCTCGGCCGCCGAAACGCCGGCCGATCTCCGGCAACGAGCGCAACGTCAGCGTCTTGGCCAGATACATCGCCACCTGGCGCGGACGGACGACGTTGGCGGTGCGGCGCGACGACAACAGGTCGGAACGGCTGACATTGTATTGGCGCGCGACGATGCGCTGGATGTCTTCTATCTTGACCCGCTTGGGTTCCTGGGGCCGGATCAGGTCGCGCACTTCACGCTCGGCCATTTCCAGCGTCACCGACTGTCCGGTCAGCTTGTTATGGGCGAGAAGGCGATTGAGCGCGCCTTCCAGGTCGCGGCCGTTATGGGTCACGGTCTTGGCGATATAGGCCAGCACCGGCAGCGGCACGTCGAATGAGGGATGATGCGAGCGCGCCGACACGACGCGGGCCTTGAGGATTTCAAAACGCAGTTCCTCGCCGAGCGTACCCATCTCGACGACGAGACCGCCGGCCAGCCGCGACCGTACGCGATCGTCCAGACTTTCCAGTTCCGACGGCGGACGGTCAGAAGCGATGACGACCTGGCGCCCCGCATCGATCAGCGCGTTGAGCGTATGGCAGAACTCGGCCTGGGTCGACTTGCCTTGCAGGAACTGCAAATCGTCGATCACCAGAACACCGATACCGCGCAGCGCTTCCTTGAAGGCGAGCGCAGTTTGCGTGCGCAGCGCCGAGACGAAGCCGTACATGAACTTCTCGGCGGTGAGGTAGAGCACCTTGCGTTCGTTGGCGGCGTTACCGGCCCAGGTGATCGCCTGCAACAGATGCGTCTTGCCCAAGCCCACGCCGGCATGAATGTAGAGCGGATTGAACATCACCGGATCGCCGCGGCGGGCAGCGGCGACCTGTCGCGCGGCGGCTTGCGCCAGGGTATTGGAACGGCCGACCACGAAACTGTCGAATGTCAGACGGGCATCGAGCGGCGAACCGCCGAGCGCCTCGTGCACGCCCGGATCGCCGGCCGACATGGGACGGCCGGTGCCGGCGCCATTGTTGAAGCTTCGCGCGCCATCGCTGGCCGCCATTAATTCGGCCTTCGGCTTCGGCTGCACCGTCGTCTTGAGGACCGCAGACCGGACGATCAGTTCAATACGGCCAACCTGCTCCTGTTCGGCCTGCCAGCACGCCAGAACCCGTTCGGCATAATGCGACTGAATCCAGCTTTTCAGGAAGCGCGTCGGCACCGACAGCCGCACGACGCCGTCGGCAAGCTGCTCCAGATCCATGCGCGCAAACCAGCTGGAGAAAACGTCGTCGCCGACTTCGGCGCGCAGACGTGCCTTAACCCGCAACCAGCTCTCATCGTCGTTGGACATTTTCTTATTCTCTGTTGGCTGAATCGATTGAACGGACATGATTGGTTCGGCTGGCGGCATGAGGCTACCCACGCACCGGGAATACGGGCCGCAACTAAACTCACTCGAAGGGGTCGGTGCGATGCGTCGGAGCCGCTTCAAGCATCGAAGGGCCGGGGAGACGTCATCGACAAGAAACGAGACGCCGCGCGGCTAATTCAGGAAAGGCGGCGCAGTCGCAGGACGAACCACCGCCGCCGACCAGGCGCGCAATGTGGCCGCGCTCGTACAGGCAGAGGGAAGGACGACAAGAGCACCGGAGGCAACCAGCGAGACATCAGCCGACGAACGGGCACGATCGACGAAAGCGTTGCACGGAACGATATTGAGCGAACCAATTTCAAGCGCACGCACAGGCCGCGTCGAACCATATTCCGCTGTCGTCATGATATCCCCCTTTGTCGTCTTCAGGCTTTCGCCCACGTATCTCTCTCGTCCGGACCCGGCAGGGCCTTCTTCTTGCCTTTTTACCCGTTTCGTCCTCGCACTGCGATGGACTTGACGATGCGATCTTCTCGGGCAGCGGTATGCAGCAGAATGATCGACGGCATTTTTGTTCCCTGCGGACAATAAACAGCCGGTCTCATCTGCTGATGAGCGCAGAACCAATCCTTGTTCCTGATCGCGCTCGGGATGCCCTTGCGCAATTCCAAAAATACACAAGGCGAAGGGCGGAGCAATTTTTTTAAACGACGATGCGGCTTTGTGCGCGCGCGTCTCTCACCCGCCGTGCGCTGGAAAATCGACGCATGGTTTCCAAGGTGTTGATGAGTCGTCAGGAATCTGAGAGTCGTTTGCGCCGGGAACAGTCGCGCGGCCTGTTCAGTTTTTTTAATCAGCGAATGCCAGAAACCCCTGCGGCATAGGTATTTCCGGGTCCTCGCATCTGCTTTCCGCTTAAGTCGTTCTGAAGCCGCAAAAATTTTTGATCGAAATGAAAGGGTAGCTCCCGCTGCGAAACTGAGGCGTCGCTGGGGCTTGCTCGGCTTGCGTTGCGATATGTCCAGTAAAATCTTGCTAACGCAGATTAGCAAGACAGCGCGATGACGGTTGCGCGAACGCAGGCGTGCGGCGCACGTAAACGCGCACCGCCACCTGATAATGTCATACAGTTTTTGGAAAAGCGCCACGCAATTTAGCGCGGCTGGTCATCCAGGTGGTCTGTCAGCGCACAGATCGCGTGAACAAAAGATGGTCGCGCGTCCAAGGACAGACAAAAGTGCCGGGAAAATTATTTCGCCGCGATTTTGGCGATGCGATGCACCAGGCGCGACACCTTGCGGCTGGCGGTGTTCTTGTGAACGACGCCACGCTGCGCGGCGCGCATGATCGCCGGTTCCGCTTCCTTGATCGCCGTCATTGCCGCGGTGCGGTCGCCAGAGGCGATCGCTTCTTCGACCTTGCGAACCGAATTGCGCAGCACGGTGCGGCGCGACTTGTTGATTTCGGTCTTGCGCGCGATCTTGCGGGTGGCTTTGCGGGCGGAACTGGTATTTGCCATTTAACTCTCGTTCGTATCCTGGCGACTGGTCTTAGCCGGCGGATCAGTCCGCAATAGCGACCGGTCGATGAAAAGAAGGTGGAGGCGAGAAAACGCGCCTCCAGTGGCGTGGCTTATAGTCAGCCCTCGCGCGTGCGTCAACGATTGAAAATCAGGCCATTTCGGCGGCGTTAAGCGGCCTTTTTAGCCCGAATCGCGTCGTATCCGCCGGTTATGGCGTCGCGGTCAGTGGTGAGGACCGGGGCCAGCGGCGGCCGCACCCGGGCCAGCGACAGATCGCCATGGATATGGGCCAGCAAGGTCTTGACGCCCGGCACCAGCGGTCGGCCCTCGAACAATTTGCGGATCGCCACCGCGGCCTCATGCGCGGCGGTGTCGCCCTTAGCCCAGGCGCGCTGGCAGAGATCGGCATTGAGGTTGGCGGTGGCCGAGATGCAGCCGGCGAACTCGCCCTTGCGCGCGTCCAGAAGGCAGGCCTCTGTCGAGGGGAACACGGCAAAGTCCGTCGCCACCGCCGCGGCCGCGCGCGCGAAGGCCATGTCGCCGGAAGAGTCTTTCAAGCCCACGATACGGGACGGAAACGATTTCCGCAGTCGCTCGATGAGCGGAACATTCCAGAGAATGCCAGTGAGCTGCGGATAATGATAAAGATAGATCGGTAGCTTGCTTGCTTCGGTCGCCTTGACCAGCGCGCCGATATAATCGGCGAGACCGTCGTCGGTGACGCCTTTGTAGTAAAACGGCGGCAGCACCAGCGCACCGCCGAATCCCAGTTCCGCGGCGTGGCGGGTGAGCGCGATGGCGTCGGATACGGACGCCGCACCGGTTCCCACCATCAGACGGTCGAGCGGCAGACCTTGATTTTTGTAGGCCGTCATCACCGCCTTGCGCTCCTCGACCGAGAACGACGTCGCCTCGCCCGTCGAGCCGAGAACGTTGAGGCCATCGCAGCCGTTATCGAGCAGATGGCGCGCCAGATCGGTGGCGCGCTTGAGATCGGGCGCGCCGCTCTCGTCGATCGGGGTGGCAACCGCGGCGATGACGCCGGACAGGGTCTTGCTCAAGGCGTTTCTCCAGACATTCGTTTATAGATTGTTGACTGCGCGCCGGCGTTGCTCAGCCGCTTACATTATAAGCCGCCAGCGCCGCCATGTTGACGATCTGCGTGTCCTTGGCCCCTAACTGGACGATCTGCACGGGACGGTCGAGACCGACCAGCAACGGGCCGATGACGGTGGCGCCGCCAAGTTCCTGCAGCATCTTGGTCGAAATCGAGGCGGAATGGAACGCCGGCATGATCAACACATTGGCCGGGCCTGACAGGCGGCAGAATGGATAGGCCGTCACCAGTTCCGGGTTAAGTGCGACGTCGGCAGCCATGTCGCCGTCATATTCAAAATCGACCCGCTTGTGATCGAGGATCTTCACCGCCTCGATCACCTTGGCCGACCTTTCGCCAGCCGGGTGACCGAAGGTCGAGAACGCCAACATGGCCAGACGCGGCTCGTAGCCGAACCGCCGCGCCACGCCGGCCGCCTCGATGGCGATGTCGGCCAGATCCTCGGCCGTCGGCATTTCGGTGATCGCGGTATCGGCGACGACCACGGTGCGGTCGCGCGCCACGACCAGCGACACGCCGATGACGCGGTGGCCGGGCTTGGGATCGATCACCCTGCGTACATCCTCGAGCGCGACCGAGAAGTTGCGGGTGACGCCGGTGACCATGGCATCGGCGTCGCCGAGAGCGACCATCAGCGAGGCAAAGTAGTTGCGGTCGGTATTCACCAGCCGCTGGCAATCGCGCAACAGATAGCCGTGCCGCTGCAGCCGCTCGTAGAGATAGTTGAGATAGACATTGTTGCGCTTGGACAAAGCGGCGTTGATGATCTCGATGCCTTCGCCAAGTGCTATGCCGGCTTCCTTGGCGGCGCCCTTGACGCGGTCCTCGCGGCCGACGAGCAGCGCGGTGCCGAGGCCCTGCGCGACGAAGCTCGCCGCAGCGCGGATCACCTGTTCCTCTTCGCCTTCGGCGAAGACGACGCGCTTGGGCGAACGGCGCAGCTTGGCATAGACCTGCACCAGAGTGCCGGCGATCGGATCGCGCCGTGCGCTGAGCTGATGCTTGTAGGCGTCCATGTCGACGATCGGCTTGCGCGCGACGCCGGTATCCATCGCCGCTTGCGCCACCGCCGGCGGCACATGCGAGATCAGCCGCGGATCGAACGGCGTCGGAATAATGTATTCCGGGCCGTATTTCGGCCGGCCGCCATAGGTCGCCGCGACTTCGTCGGGCACGTCCTCGCGCGCCAAAGCGGCGAGAGCGCGCGCCGCGGCGATTTTCCTTTCCATGTTGATGGTCGAGGCGCGCACGTCGAGCGCTCCGCGGAAGATAAACGGGAAGCCGAGGACGTTATTGACCTGATTGGGATAGTCGGAGCGGCCTGTCGCCATGATGGCGTCATCGCGCACTTCGGCGACTTCCTCGGCGGTGATTTCCGGGTCGGGATTGGCCATGGCGAAGATAATTGGCTTCTTCGCCATCGACTTGACCATCTCCTTGGTCACCGCGCCCTTGGCCGAGAGGCCATAGAACACGTCGGCGCCTTTCATGGCGTCGGCCAACGTGCGCGCGTCGGTTTTCACCGCGTAGCCCGACTTCCACTGATTCATGCCCTCAGTGCGGCCCTGATAGATGACGCCCTTGGTGTCGCAGAGAATGAGGTTTTCCGGCGTGAAGCCGATCGCCTTTAGCAGTTCAAGGCAGGCGATGCCGGCAGCGCCAGCGCCGTTGCAGACCAGTTTAGTGGTCTTGATGTCGCGCCCGGTGAGGTCGAGCGCGTTGATCAGCCCGGCGGCCGAAATGATGGCGGTGCCGTGCTGATCGTCATGGAACACCGGGATGTCCATCAATTCGCGCAGCTTCTGCTCGATGATGAAGCACTCGGGCGCCTTGATGTCCTCGAGGTTGATGCCGCCCCAGCCGGCGCCGAGATATTTGACGCAATTGATGAATTCGTCCGGGTCCTCGGTCGACACTTCGAGATCGATCGAGTCGATGTCGGCGAAGCGCTTGAACAGAACCGCCTTGCCTTCCATCACCGGCTTGGCGGCCAGGGCGCCGAGATTGCCGAGGCCGAGAATCGCGGTGCCATTGGTGATGACGGCGACAAAATTGCCTTTCACCGTCAGGTCGTAGGCCTTGCTGGGGTCTTCCGCGATCGCCAGCACCGGCACGGCGACGCCGGGCGAATAGGCCAGCGACAGGTCGCGTTGCGTCGCCATCGGCTTGGTAGCGATGACCTCAAGCTTGCCGGGCCGGCCGACACTGTGAAACTGAAGGGCTTCTTGCTCGGTAAAGGTAGGGCGGGTGCGGCCGGGGGGCTTTGCGGACATATCTACTCCAATACGCGGCCGGAGAGCCCGGCGGGCCGGGACCATAGCGCACGATTATGAAAGGTGGGAACCCAGTTTCGGACAGAATCGTGCGTATGCTCTAGAGAACGGCAGGCCCAAGCTCAAGGTGCCGGGACGGCCGGGTACGCCGGTCTGACATGCAGAGGTTGAATACTGGCCCGGCGCGCGGTAATCCGGGCCATTCCGATGGCCGCCATTTAACCGCTATGAGCCGATAAGAGACCCCATGATACGCTTTTTGCTTCGCATAATTGGCCTTTTTTGCCTGGCCGCCGCCTTCATCCTGATCATTTATGACGGCACCAAATCGATTGCCGGCAATAATGTCTATCTGACCAGCGTCCGCGACCTCTGGCAGCTTATCAACGGCGCGAGTCTCGCCAAGATGCAGCCGCTGCTGCAGCCTTATGCTGGCGGCCTGTTGTGGGATCCCGGTGCGACAGCGATTCTGGGCACGCCGAGCTGGGCGCTGCTCGGCGTCTTTAGCATTCTGTGCATGCTGTTGGGACGGCGCAAAAAGCCGCTGATCGGCTACGCCCGCTGACTTCGGCGCTCACGCGCTTCTGTCCGAGACGTGATTGCGCCCGCCATTTCGCGGCGTGAGGTGGACGCATATATTGCGTCTATCAATTTGGGGAGAACCAAAATCATGTTCGGCTTCAAAAAAGTTGCCATGCCATCGCGGGAACAGGCGCTGCCCGGCCGCGCCAACGAAATTCGAACGGCCGCCACCCATTTCGTCAATCACCATGCTCTCAAAGGCCCCTACCCGGAGGGCTTTGAGAAGGCGCTGTTCGGCTTCGGCTGTTTCTGGGGCGCCGAGCGAAAGTTCTGGGAGCTTGGCGACGGCGTCTACGTCACTGCGGTCGGCTATGCCGGCGGGATCACGCCGAACCCGACTTATGAGGAAGTCTGTTCAGGGCGCACCGGCCACAACGAAGTTGTGCTGGTCGTCTATGACCCGAAGAAGATTTCCTATGAGCAGTTACTCAAGACGTTCTGGGAAAGCCACGACCCGACGCAGGGCATGCGCCAGGGCAACGACACCGGCACCCAGTATCGTTCCGGCATCTATACATTCTCGCCCGCGCAGAAGCAGGCGGCCGAAGCCTCCAAGGCGATGTACGAGAACGAATTGAAGGCCAAGCGCTACGGCGCCATCACCACCGAAATCGTCGATGCGCCGGAGTTCTATTTCGCCGAGGACTATCACCAGCAGTATCTGGCCAAGAACCCGTTCGGTTATTGCGGGCTTGGCGGCACTGGGGTTTCGTGCCCGATCGGCACCGGGGTCAAGGCGGCGGCTAGCGCATAAATTCCCTCTTCACCTCCCCCTGGAGGGGGAAGGTCGGCGAGCTAAGCGAGCCGGTAGGGGGTGAACCAAGAAGTATCACCCCACCCCGATTGGCCTCCGGCCAATCGACCCCCCCCTCCAGGGCAGGGTAAGGGTCCGATGAATGACGGCGGATAGTCAGACTTTCTTAACCATATAAAGCGTTAATCGGGCGTGACTTTCAGCCAGCCGCCCGGATTGCGCTCGATGCGGGGAGCCCGAATTCTATTCGTCGTTTTGACCGCGCTTTCGGTCGGCGCCTGCATGCGCCAGCCGGCGCAGACTTATTACGCCATCGATCCGCAGACCGGACAGCCGGTGCGGGTCTTGTCGCAACAGCCACAACAATTCGGCCAGCCGCTATACGCGCAACAACCTTACGCGCCGGCAGAGGCGCCGCATGATCCGCGCGACCTCTACTCGACATCGCCGGCTTCCGCGCAACAGGCCTATGGCCCGCCGCAATATGCCCAGCCCGGCTACGCGCCGCCTGCCGTGCAACAACGCGCGGCGTCGCCAAGCGGCGGGCGCGGCCTGTTTACGTCAGGGCGCATGTCGGCCCCCCGGCAGCCACCGGCGCAGCAGCCTTACATCGCTCAATACGGTGAACCGCCCGTGGTCGCACCGCAGTTGGCGCCCGCAGTCGGCGGTCCCTATGTCGCCGCGCCCAACGCCTACGCTTCGGCACCGGCCAGCTATTCGCCCGACTACACGCTCGATTCCGGCGACAAATTGCGCGTGGTTGTGTTCGGCCAGGACGGCATCACCAACAGCTACACGGTCGATGCCGGCGGCAACGTCAACCTGCCGCTGGTCGGCACGGTGCCGGCGCGCGGCGCCACCACACAGCAATTGTCGCGCGTGATTGCCGACCGCCTCAAGCAAGGTTACGTGCGCGAGCCGCATGTCAGCGTCGAGGTCGAAGCCTATCGGCCGTTCTTCATCCTTGGTGAAGTCACAACACCCGGACAATACCCGTACGTCGCCAACATGACGGCGGAAACCGCGATCGCCATTGCCGGCGGCTTTGCCCCGCGCGCGTCAAAGAGCAAGGTGCAACTGACTCGCAACGCACCCGGTCAGCAGATCAATGGCGAGGTGCCGCTCAACTTCCCGCTCCGCCCCGGTGACACCGTGGTGGTGAAGGAGCGGTGGTTTTAATCAATCACCGCTCACCCCCGCGAATGCGGGGGTCCAGACCATTTAAGAACTGGATTCCCGCCTGCGCGGGAATGAGCGGAAGATTGGTGATCTACTTCATATTTTTGCTGAAAAATTCCTGCGTCCGGCTCCAGGCCAGATCGCCGGATTCCTTGCGGTAGCTGGCGCGTTCGTCGCAATAAAAGCCGTGCGGCGCGCCAGGATAGACATAGACTTCGGCCTGCGGCTGTTTGGCCTTGATGGCGTCAACCACATCCATCGGAATGCCTTCGTCCTTTTCGCCGAAATGCATCTGCATCGGGCATTTCGGTTTCTCGTCGGCGAACTTGCCGATCATGCCGCCGTAGAACGATACGGACGCCGAAAAGCCGGGCAGACGGCAGGCGGCGAGAAAGGCCGCAGTGCCGCCCATGCAGAAGCCGATAATGCCGAGCGGCCCGGCACCCTTCAGATCAGCTTGCGCCGCCGCGACATCGGCCATCATGTGATCGAAATTGAGATTGCCGAGATAGGACCGCGCATGCGCGATTTCGTCCGGCGTATAGCCGCATTCAAAGTCGCGCACGAAACGGTCGAACACCGCCGGCGCAACAGCGACATAACCGAGCGCGGCGAGGCGATCGCAGACGGCGCGGATATGATGATTGACGCCGAAGATTTCCTGCACCACGACGATGCCGCCCTTTGGCTTGCCTGCCGGGTCGGCGCGATAGGCGCCGAGCGAATGCTGATCGGTGGTGGTGAGTTTGAACTGCTTGCCCAAGGGAACCTCCGGTTATTTCATTGACTGAAAAAACGAATTTGCGGCCGGCGCTGAATTTAGCACGAATATTTCTTACGCAAATATCCCCGCCAGCAATTCGTAGGAACGCTTCCGCGCCGCATGGTCGTGAATCATCGTCGTCACCATGACTTCGTCAGCCTTGGTCGCGGCGATCAACGTGTCGAGCTTTGCCTTGACGGTCGCGGGCGAGCCGACCGACAGCTTGGTGCGGTTCTGCGCGATGCGGGCGCGATCGACCGGCGTGTAATCGAAGGCGAGCGCGTCTTCCGGCGACGCCAGAGGCAGCATCTCGCCCTTGGCACGGCGCACGATATTGAGATCGACGGTCGCGGCCAACCTGTCCGCTTCTGCGTCGGTATCGGCGCAGACCACATGCGTGCCGATGATGGCATAAGGCTTGTCGTGCGACGCGGAGGGCCGGAAGCTGTCGCGATAAAGCCGCATCGCTTCATCGGCGGGAAAAGTCGCGAAATGATGCGCGAACGCAAAGGCCGCGCCGATCTGCCCGGCCAGTTGCGCGCTGTAATCGGACGAGCCCAAAAGATAGATCGGCGGCAGCCTGACGTCCGTGGGCATCGCCTGAACGCTGTGAAACGGATGCCCGGCCGGAAACTGGCGCGATTCCAGCAGCATCAACTCGGTGAAGCGATCGAGAAAATCGTCTTCCTCACTGATGCCCTGGCGGCGGCGCAACGCATAGGACGTCACCTGATCGGTGCCGGGTGCGCGGCCAAGACCGAGGTCGATGCGGCCGGGGAACAAGGCCTCCAGCACCTTGAAGCGTTCCGCAACCATCAACGGCGCATGGTTCGGCAACATGATGCCGCCTGAGCCGACCCGCATGCGGCTGGTCGCGGCCGCTATCTGCCCGATCATGATCTCCGGCGCCGAACTGGCGATCGACGCCATATTGTGGTGTTCGGCCACCCAATAGCGCGTGAAGCCGAGCCCGTCGGCCATGCGCGCCAGGTCGAGCGTATTGCGCAACGCCTGCGCGGCCGGCGAGCCGGCGGCGACCGGCGACAGATCGAGGATGGAAAGCGCGGTCATGGCGTCTAGCTAAACATTGCGCGGCAAAGAGGCAAACGCGCAATTTGCCGTTTCTTGGACAGGAGGCCGCGGTTATGATCGATTTTCTGCCGCGCCGCATGTGAGGGTTTGCCGATGGCATCGCTGATCGAATGGAAAGTGCCGCCGGGGGTCCAGCCGCGGACCGGCGACTACGCCTACGATCTCGAGCGGGCGCTGTCCGCGGTGGTCGGGCTGCATTCGATCATTCCGCCCGACGCCTTCACCGCCGAGACGCTCGGCGTCGAACGCGCCGGCAACGGCGTTCTGATCGGCGACGGCCTGGTGCTGACCGTCGGCTATCTGATCACCGAGGCGGAAACCATCTGGCTGCATTTGTCCGATGGAACAGTCGTGCAGGGACATGCGCTCGGCTTCGATGGCGAGACCGGCTTCGGTTTGGTGCAGCTGCTTGGCCGCACGTCCTTGCCGGTGCTCGAATTCGGCTCGTCGAACGGCGCCGTGATCGGCGAACGTGTCGTCGTCGGCGGCGCCGGCGGCCGCACCCGTTCACTGGCCGGACGCATCGCCGCCAAGCAGGAATTCGCCGGCTATTGGGAGTATCTGCTCGAGGAAGCGATTTTCACGTTTCCGGCCCACCCGAATTGGGGCGGCACAGCATTGATCTCGTCGCAAGGCGATCTGATCGGCATAGGCTCGCTGCAGATCGAGCGTGTGCGTGAAGGCCAGGGCGGCGGCAAAGGCGCGACGGAGAATCTCAACATGACGATCCCGATCGATCTGTTGAAACCTATACTCGGCGACCTGACGAAATTCGGCCGCGTCAACAAGCCGGTGCGGCCATGGCTCGGCGTTTACTGCACCGAAGTCGAAGACCGCATCGTCACCGTCGGCATCGCCCCGAAAGGACCGGCGGCGCGCGCCGAAATCAGGACCGGCGACATGATCGTCGCGGTCGCCGGCGAGAACGTCTCGACATTGACCAGCTTCTATCGCCGCGTCTGGGCGACAGGCGAGGCCGGCGTCGAGGTGCCAATGACGTTGCATCGCGACGGCGTCACCTTCGACGTGCGCGTGAATTCATCCGACCGCGCCAAATTTCTCAAAGGCCCGCGGATGCATTGAGCGGCAATCAGCTTTTGGCAAAGATCTTCCTTGCGCCCACGCACATGAACGCGATGACCATCGCCCATGTCATGATCGAGCAAATGCCGAAGATCGCGCGGCCGATGCCGGCGCCAATTGAGCCGTCGATCAGGCCGCTCATGCTGAAAGCGCGTTCGCCGCTGCCGAATGCGACCCAGGTGCCAATCGCCGCTAAAGACGCCATGGCGATCACGCCACACAGCCAATAGACGGTTTTCATCCACCGTGGCGCGTCAGGCGGCATTTCGCCGGCGCTATCGCCCATGCCAGCAAACGCGCGAACGACGATCGCCAGTCCGGCGCTAAAGATAGCCAGCCCGGCGAGCGAACCAAGCCAGAGCGGTCCATTGATGCGGCTTGGCTCCGGCACCAGGCCGAGCCCGACCAGCCCGAAATAAAGCCCCGTCGCGCAGGCGGCCATGCCGATCGCGAAGGTCGAGCGGTCTTGCGACGATACGTTCCGAAAAGCCATGCGCCGGCCTGCCATTCGATGAACCGAAGTCGGCACGATAGGTCAGGCCCGCTTGCAAAAGCGTTGAACGTCGCGGTGAGCGAACGGTTAAAGCAGCGGCACTTCATCCGACGTCGATCGCATCGACGCGGCTGGGATAAAACGCCAGAAATCCCTCGATTGCGGCGACCGCCGGAAAGGGGCGCTCGTAGCTCCATACCGCATTGTTGGTCCTGCGCCCGTCCGCGACAATCGTGAAATAGCTGGCGTCGCCTTTGTACGGGCAATAGCTCGCGTGCCCGGTTCGCTCCAGCAGGCTCATGTCGGCGTCGCAGCGCGGAATATAGTAAACGCCGGGATAATTCGCCTCGCGCAACATCAGCGCCTGTGTCGTATCGGCGATGATCCGGTTACCGAAACGCACCCGCACACGCGCGCTGTCACGTTCGATTGTGATCGGATGATCGGGACCGGGTAGTCTCATGACGCCCTTGCCTTTCAATATTGGCAATCCAGTTTAGCCTAACCATTCGCTAACGCCGCCCACCATCTCGTGACTGTATCCAGATTGCGAAAAATTGAACGATCGGTCTTAGTGAAATGACATTGTTTTGCCAGTAGGTTTTGGCTGGCGGCAAGGAAACGGTGCTATCGCTTTATGCAAAATATCCCGATCAAAAAGCTGATTCAGGGCCTCAATATCCTAATCGTGGACGGCAATTCCTATATGCGCCGGATCACGCGCATGATGCTGATGAATCTCGGCGCCAAATCGGTGATCGAGGCCGCCGACGGCCTGGCCGCGCTCGAACAGATCCGCAATTGCGATCCGGATGTCATGTTGCTCGACTGGGACATGCCGCTGCTCAATGGCATGGAGGTGATGCGTATCGTGCGCTCGCCGGGCGTATTCCCGCGCCCGAACCTGCCGATCATCATGCTGACCAGCCGCGCGCACCGCTCCTCGGTGGTGCAGGCCTTGCAAGCCGGCGTCCATGAATTCCTCGTCAAGCCGACCTCGGCCAAGGCGCTGCACGACCGGCTGAGTTCGATCGTCGTCAATCCGCGGCCGATGATGCAGATCGGCGACTCTTACGTCCCGGCGCCGCGCAAGCTCGCCGGTTCCGGCGAACTGATCGAACTCGGCACATAATTATTCCGGCTGCGCGCGCCTCGCGCTGACGACACCCCGCGAATATGACAGGATCGCCGCAACAGGAGATCCTTCCATGGCCGGCATTCTGCAATCCACCACCGTTCTCGACTCCATCCTGTTCCGCGACGCTTTCGGCACTGCGGCCATGCGCGACGTCTTTGCCGACCGCTCTTTGATCGCGCGTTATGTCGAGGTCGAGGTGGCGCTCGCCAGAGCGGAGGCGCGGGTCGGCGTCATTCCGCAGGACGCCGCCGATGCGATCGCCGCGCGCGCCAATGCCGAGACACTCGACGCCGAGAAATTGCGCGAGGAAACCGATCTGGTCGGCTATCCGATCCTGCCGGTCGTACATCAACTGGTGAAGCAATGCGGCGAGGCCGGCCGCTACGTGCATTGGGGCGCCACGACCCAGGACATCATGGACACCGCCGTCGTGCTGCAAATGCGCGAGGCGCTGCGCATTGTCGGCGACGACATCGCGGCGCTGCGCAAAATTCTGGCCTATCTGGCGAAGAAGCACCGCGACACGGCGATGGCCGGCCGCACCCATCTGCAGCAGGCGCTGCCGGTCACCTTCGGCTACAAGGCGGCGATCTGGCTCGCCATGTTCGACCGCCATGCCGCGCGGCTTGAAGAATTAAAGCCCCGTGTTCTGGTCGGGCAATTCGCCGGCGCCGCCGGCACGCTCGCTTCGCTAGGCGACAAGGGCTTCGCCGTGCAGCAGGCGTTGTGCGAGGAACTCAAGCTCGGCGTCCCGGTTTCGACCTGGCACGTCGCGCGCGACGGCTTTGCCGAAGTCATAAATTTTCTTGCTCTGGTCACCGGCACGCTCGGCAAGATCGCGCTCGACATCATGATCATGGCGTCAACCGAATTCGGCGAAGTCTACGAACCATTCGTCAAGGGCCGCGGCGCGTCCTCGACCATGCCGCAGAAGCGCAATCCGATTTCGTCCGAACTGATGCTGGCGGCTTCGAAGGCGGTGCGGCAGCATGCCGGGCTGATGCTGGACGCCATGGTGCAGGACTTCGAGCGCGCCACCGGCCCCTGGCATGCCGAATGTATCGCCATCCCCGAAAGCGTCGTGCTGACCGCCGGCGCGCTCAACCAGGCCCGCTTCGCCCTCGGCGGCCTGATCGTCGACGACAAGCGCATGGCGCAAAACCTCGGCATGTCGAAAGGCCTCATCGTGGCGGAAGCGGTGATGATGCAGATGGCGCCCATGACCGGACGCCAACAGGCGCATGACATCGTCTACGACGCCTGCCGCGTCGTGAACGAAAAAGGCGGCACGCTCGCCGAAGCACTCGCGGCATCGCCCGCCGTTATGGCGCATTTCGATCGCGCGGCAATCGATCGCATGACCAACCCGGCAAACTATTCGGGGCTGGCGCCGCAAATGGTCGATCGCGTGCTGGCGAGCGTGAAACGATAGGGTCGCGGCCGGCGCAGTTGGTGTATGCTTGGCGCAATGCCGGCCGCCCGTCCCAATGTCTTCAACATTACCGCCTCAGCGCCGTTCCTGCCGGCGCTGATTGCCGCCTTGCGCGCGGGCAAGCTTGTGCCCGGGTTTCCGGCCTCGCACGATCCGCTGGAGCTGGCGCGCGCCACGCTCTATCTGCCGACGCGGCGAGCCTGCCGGCTGGCGCGCGATGAATTTCTCCGACGGATCGAGGGCGATGCCGCTATCCTGCCGCGCATCGTCGCGCTCGGCGATCTCGACGAAGATGAAATCGCTTTTGCCGATGCCGCGACCGGCGCGCTGGCGGACGAGGCGCTGACCCTGCCGGAAGCGATTTCTGGTCTGGAGCGGCAACTCACATTGTCCCAAATTATCGCAAAATGGGCGACTGTTGTTCGATCGGCGCAGGGCTCTCCGCTGGTCGCAAACACTCCGGGCGCTGCGTTTGCCCTTGCTGGCGATCTCGCACGATTGATGGACGACATCACGACACGGCAGGTGAATTGGCAGAATCTCGACAAGCTCGTCCCTGACGATCTCGACGAGTATTGGCAAAAGTCCCTTGAGTTTTTGAAGTTCGTGCACCCGAACTGGAACGAGTTCCTGCGCGAACGAGGCGCCATCGAGGCGGCGGAACGGCGCGATAAACTGATCGAAGCCGAAGCCCGGCGTCTTGCGAGCAGCGCCGCGCCGGTGATCGCCGCCGGTTCCACCGGCTCGATGCCGGCAACCGCCAAGCTGCTCGCAACCATCGCCCGGCTGCCGCATGGCGCGGTGGTGCTGCCCGGCCTCGACAAGGACCTCGACGATGCATCCTGGCGCTCCATCGCCGGCAGCGCCGACGACAATTCTCACGACGGAATGCCCGCCGCGGGCCATGCGCAATTCGCCATGCAGGCATTGCTGACCGCGATCGGCATTGCGCGGAGCGATGTCGCGGACCTCGCCGCGTCATCGGAGCATGGCCGCGAACGGCTGGTGTCAGAGGCGTTGCGCCCGGCCGCGACCACCGACCGCTGGCAGGCCGAGCGCGATAACGCCCCATTCGGACCGGCGACCGACAAGGCCTTGGCAAATGTCAGCATGATCGAGGCCGCCAATCCGGAGGAAGAAGCGCTCGCCATCGCGGTGACGTTGCGCGAGGCGCTCGACACGCCGGGCAAGACCGCGGCTTTGGTGACGCCGGACCGCGCTTTGGCGCGCCGCGTCGTGGCGGCTCTTGAACGCTGGCATGTCGCGGCCGACGATTCCGGCGGCGATCCATTGCCCGATACGCAGGCCGGACGCTTTGCGCGGCTGGCCGCCGAGGCGGCGCTCGACGGGCTGAAGCCGGTCGCGCTGTTGGCGCTGCTCAAACATCCGCTGATGCGGCTCGGCGCCGCGCAGGGCGCCCATAGCGAGGCAATCGCCGCGCTCGAGCGCGCTGTGCTGCGCGGGCCGCGGTCCAAACCCGGCAGCGACGGCCTGGCGCATGCGCTGGCAAGCTTTCGCGCCAATCGCGACGACCTGCATCGCAGCGATCCGCGCAAGGCGCTGGGACCGGAGCAGCTCGACGCGGCGGCTGAACTGGTCGAACGGTTGAAGACCGCGCTCGCCCCGCTGGAATCGTTGAAAGCCGGCGATCATCCGCTCGCCGCACTGGCGAAATGCCACCGCGACACGCTCGCCAATCTTGGCCGCGATGCCGCCGGCAGCATCGACGCCTTTGCGTCCAATGACGGCACGGTGCTGGCCGACGCGATCGACATGATCATCGACAGCCCGTCGGCACAGGGGCTTGCCGTCAGCCGGGGCGATTACATTGAACTGTTTCACGCGACCATCGGCGATCGCGTCGTGCGCCGGCCGGAAACGCGCGATGTGCGCGTGCATATTTACGGACCGCTGGAAGCGCGATTGCAGAGCGCCGATTTATTGGTGCTTGGTGGCCTGAACGAAGCCACCTGGCCGCCGGAAACGCGCAGCGATCCATGGCTGTCGCGGCCGATGCGCGCCAAACTGGGACTTGATCCGCCCGAGCGCCGCATCGGTTTGTCGGCGCACGACTTCGCGCAATCGCTCGGCGCGCCCGAAGTCATGTTGACGCGCGCGGCCAAGCTCGCCGGCGCGCCGACGGTGACCTCGCGCTTTGTCCAGCGCATCGCCGCGGTTGCTGGCGCCGAGCGTTGGCAACAGGTGCTGGCGCGCGGCAACCGCATCGTCGAACTGGCGCGCGCGCTCGACCATCCGGCACAGGTGAAGGCCGCCGAACGACCGCAGCCGAAGCCGCCGATTGATGCCCGCCCGGCTCAACTATCGGTCACCGCTATCGAAGACTGGCTGCGCGATCCCTACACCGTCTATGCCAAATATATACTGCGTCTGCAGCCGCTCGACGCCGTCGATACGCCGCCGGGCGCGCGTGACCGCGGCACTATCATTCATGGCGCCATTGGCGACTTCACTGTGCAATTCGCCGCCGGGCTCCCTGCCGACCCGCAGCGGCAATTGCTGGCGCTCGGCGAGAAGCGCTTCGCCGAACACATCGACTTTCCGGAAGCGCGCGCTTTCTGGTGGCCGCGTTTCCAGCGCATCGCGCAATGGTTCGCCAACTGGGATCGCGGGCGGCGCGACGGCATCGCCACTTTGCATGGCGAGATCAGGGGCGAGATCAAATTTCCCGTCGGTGCGCGCCAGTTCACTCTCTCGGCGATTGCCGACCGCATCGAATGGCGCCGCGACGGCAGCTACGCCATCATCGATTACAAGACCGGCGCGGCGCGCACCAAGAAGCAGGTCGGCACGGGGCTGGCGCCGCAATTGACGCTGGAAGGCGCCATTCTGCGCCAAGGCGGCTTCAAGGGTTTGCGGCCCGGCACCATTTCGGAAATTACCTATGTCACGCTGAAAGGCGGCGAGCCGGCCGGCAAGCCAGAGGAAATCACGTTCAAGGACAGCACGCCGGACATACAGGCCGACTACGCGCTCATGCGGCTGAAGGAACTGGCGACAACATTTGAAAATGCCGAAACGCCCTACCTGTCGCTGGTGCACCCGATGTGGACCAACCATTACGGCGACTACGACCACCTTGCGCGCGTCAAGGAATGGTCGCTGTCGGGCGGCGGCGGCGAGGAGGGCGGCGAATGAGCGTCCCCCGCATCATTCCGCCCGACGTCAGCCGCGTGCAGGTCGAAGCCGCCGACCCGGATACGTCGGCCTTCGTCTCGGCCAATGCCGGTTCCGGCAAGACGCATGTTCTGGCGCAGCGCGTCATCAACCTGCTGCTGCGCGGCGTCGATCCGGCGAAAATTCTCTGCATCACCTTCACCAAGGCGGCGGCGGCCAACATGGCCAACCGCGTGTTCGGCACGCTCGCCGACTGGAGCACGCTTGCCGACGCTGCTCTTGATGAGAAGATAGAGGCCTCGACCGGCAAAACCGCCAGTCCGGCGCAGCGCGCCCGCGCGCGCCGGCTGTTCGCCTCGGCGCTGGAGACGCCGGGCGGCCTGAAGGTGCAGACAATCCACGCCTTCTGCACAAGGCTGCTGCATCAGTTTCCGTTCGAGGCCAATGTCGCGGCGCGATTCACCGTGCTCGATGAGGCGCAGACCACCGAACTCCTGGACCGGCTTACGCTCGACGTATTGCTGGAAGCCTCCGCCGCGCCGCAAAGCCCGCTCGGCAAGGCGCTGGCAACGGCCATCGTCGTCGCCGCCGACCAGACCTTCAAGGACGTCGTTGGCGATGCCATCAAGAAGCGCGACGACATTTCACATTGGATCGAAGCCGCCGGAAACGTCGATGCGGCGATTGACACGCTGTCGCGCAGTTTCGGCGTCGATCCGAAGGACACCGCCGAATCGCTTGAGCATGAATTCTTCGCGGCGTCCGTGATTCCGGAAACGGAATGGCCGGCACTGATCGAAGTGCTGGCGATCGGCTCGAAGACCGACAAGAACCATATCGACGCGCTGCTCGCCGCGCAGGCGAGCTTCGGCCGCGACCGCGTCGAAAACTATCTCGACATATTTTGCAATAAAGATGATGAGCGCTCACGGCGCAAACGGTTGGTAACCAAGGGCATTGCCGAAGGTTATCCAGACTGGTTCGAACGCCTTACGAACGAGCAAAACCGCGTCTGCGATCTACTTTCACGTATGCGCGCCGTCGCCGTGCGCGACCGCACCCGCGCCCTTGTCACCATCGCCGCCGACGTCATCGCGCGTTACCGCAGCGAGAAAGAGCGCCGAGCGCTGCTCGACTATGACGACCTGATCGACAGGACGCTCGATTTGTTCAAGCGCGCGTCGGCGGCCTGGGTGCTCTACAAGCTCGATCTCGGCATCCACCACGTGCTGGTCGACGAGGCGCAGGACACCAGCCCCAAGCAATGGGAGATCATCCGGACAATCGTTTCCGAATTCATGCCCGGCGGCGCGCGGCCGAACGTCAAACGCACGGTGTTCGCGGTCGGCGACGAGAAGCAGTCGATCTTCTCGTTCCAGGGCGCGCAGCCGAAAGAATTCGACGCCATGCGCCGGCTGTTCGCGCGCCAGTTCGATACGCCGGAGATGGGCTGGAAATACCTTAAATTCCATTCGTCATTCCGTTCCGGCGAGAACGTGCTCGGCTCGGTCGATCAGGTTTTCCGCAATAAGGAAATTTTCGCCAGCATCACTACCGACGACGTCGGCATCCCCGAGCACAAGTCGCTGCCGGGCGCGGCGCCGGGCCTGGTCGAGGTCTGGCCGCTGATTGAGCCGGCCGAACGCAAGGAAATGGAAGGCTGGGATGCGCCGTTCGATACCGAAAGCGAGGAAAGCCCGCGTGTGCGGCTGGCGCGCCGTATCGCCACGAATGTCAAACTGTGGATGGCGCGCGGCTTGAAGGCCGGCGACGTGCTGGTGCTGGTGCGCCAGCGCGGGCCTTTGTTCGAGGCGATCATCCGCGCGCTCAAGAATGCCGCCGTGCCGGTAGCCGGCGCCGACCGTCTGGTGTTGACCGGGCATATCGCGGTGATGGACCTGTTGGCGCTGGCCGATGCGCTCTTGTTGCCGGACGACGATCTGGCGCTGGCCAGCGTGCTGAAATCGCCTTTGTTCGGCCTGAACGAGGAACAATTGTTCACGCTCGCCTGGGATCGCCAGCCTTTGTCGTTGCGGGCGTCGCTGCGCAAGAAATCCGCTGACGACGTTGCATTTGCCAAGGCAGCGAACGCGCTCGACGAGCTTGCCGCTATCGCGCCGCGCCTGACGCCATTCGGCTTCTTCGCCCATGTGCTGGGAGCACGGCGCGGCCGCGCTCATTTCCTTTCCCGCCTTGGCCCGGAAGCGAACGATGCGCTTGACGAATTTCTCAATCTGGCGCTGGCCAATGAAGCGCAACAGACGCCGTCGCTGCAAGGCTTCGTCGCCTGGCTGCGCGCCGCGCAAAGCGAAGTACGGCGCGACATGGAGCTGGCGCGCGACGAAGTTCGCGTCATGACCGTGCACGGCGCCAAGGGACTGGAAGCCAACACCGTCATCCTCGCCGATACGGTCGGCAAGCCGACGGGCAAACAGGACCCGCGCCTGTTGTCTTTGGTGGAGGGCGCGATGGCCTGGGCCAAGGGTCAGAAGGAAGATGTCGGCCCGATGACCGAGGCGCGGCTGCGCGCGCAGGAGGAAGCGCGCAACGAATATCGCCGCCTCTTGTATGTGGCGATGACGCGCGCTGCCGAGCGGTTGATCATTTGCGGCGCCAAGGGCGTCAACAGTATTCCGGATGGCTGCTGGTATCAGCTTGTCGAGAACGCACTGAGCGAGAAATGCGCCACGGAGCCCGCCGACGATGGCGACGGCGAGGCCAAACGCTATCGCAAAGGCGAGGCGCTTCTGCCCTCCGCCGCGCAACACGGTGAAGCTAAATTGCTCACGCCGCCCGCTTTACCCGATTGGCTGACACAAGACGCGCCGCGCGAGCGGCAGGCGGCGCGCACCGTGACGCCGTCCGGCGCGCTCGACGACGACGTCCGCCCGGTGGCGACCGGCGGCGGCGGAATGGCGCTGTTGCGCGGTTCGCTGGTGCACCGGCTGATGCAGTCGCTGCCCGGCATTGCCGGCGAGCGGCGGCTGAAAGCCGCGCAGGATTATCTGGCGCGGTCCAGATTGCCGGCTGACGATCAGCCGGCACTGGCGGCGCAAGTGATGCGCGTGCTCGACGACCGGCGCTTTGCCGAGTTGTTCGGCCCGGGCAGCCGCGCCGAAGTGCCGATCGTCGGCAGGCTGGGCGCCGCAACGGCACCGTTCCTGGTCTCCGGCCAGGTCGACCGCCTGGTAGTGACCGAAGCCTTTGTTCTGATCGGCGATTTCAAGACGAATCGGCCGGCGCCGCGCGCGCTCAAAGAGGTGCCGCCTACCTATATTCGCCAGCTCGCGCTCTACCGCGCGGTGCTGACCGGATTATATCCGGACCGGCCCGTCCGCGCCGCTTTGATCTGGACAGAAGTCCCTGATCTAATGGAGCTTTCCCCCGAGGCTCTGGATCGTGCGCTGACGCTGGTCACGTCCGCGCGATAGCGCCTTGACGCTCGGGGGTACCGTTCATAGGTTCGCAGCCTCGCAATTCGTGGGGCGATTCCTCAGCCCCGTCCCGCGCCACAACAACGCGCAATAGCAAAGGGTCTCCCCATGGCCGTCGGTAAAACCACAGATGCAGGCTTCGACGCGGACGTTCTCAAGGCTTCCGAGCCGGTCGTTGTCGACTTCTGGGCGGAATGGTGCGGCCCCTGCCGCATGATCGCCCCGGCGCTGGAGGAAATCTCCGGTCAGCTCGGCGACAAGGTCAAGATCGTCAAG
>CAITJJ010000210.1 GCA_903892675.1 uncultured Hyphomicrobiales bacterium
ATCTGCGCAAGAATTTGCCGGAATCGCCGCGCTGGCTGGAATCGCAAGGCCGCGCCGCCGAGGCCGAAGCCTTGATGACGGCGATTGAAAAAGAATCGTCTGGTGGCGCGGCGCTGCCGCCGCCGGCGCCGACCGTCGCGGTGAAGCCACTCACGGCGGGCGACATGTTCAAGCCGCCGATCCTGCAACGATTGCTGGTCGGCTGCTGGGTGCTGATCACGATCAACACCTTGATCTTCGGCTTCGTGATCTTCCTGCCAAACTTCTTCCTGCGGCAGGGTCTGACCATCACCAATTCGCTCGGCTACACGGTGGTGCTGTCGATCGCCTCGCTGGTCGGCTGCGCCGTCGGCGCCTATACGTCCGACGCGATCGGCCGGCGCTGGAGCATTATCGGCGCGTCGGTGGTGACCATTATCACCGGCTATATCTACGCACGTTTCAATGCGACGTCGGACCCGACTCTGGTGTTGTCGGTCGGTTTCGCGCTGATCGTCGCGATCTATGTGCAGACGGCGATTCTGTTCGGCGTCTACACGCCCGAACTTTTCCCGACCGAGATCAGGCTGCGCGCCAACGGCATTTGCAACACTTTCGGCCGCGGCGCCACGGTCGCCTCGCCGTTCATCGTCACGGCGTTGATGGCGAGCTACCAGTTACCAGGCGTCGTGTGGCTGATGACCGGCCTTGTTCTGGTGCAGATCGTCGCGGTCTATCTCTGGGGCGTCGAGCCGCGCAATCGCGGCCTGGAGGACGTCGCCGCCAAGGCCTGAGCGTAAAGAGGCCTGAATATAAAAAGGCCTGAACATAAGAACGTAGACACAAATCGGCCGCCCGGGGTTCCGGGCGGCCGAAATTGTTATACATAGTGGGATGCGCCCGACGCGGCTGCCCGACAGAGCGACGAAATTCAGTGAGTCCTAAGCCATGAGCAATCTGCGGCCCGTCACACTCATCACCGGCGCGTCGGCCGGCATCGGCGTCGCGCTGGCGCGCGAATTCGCCCGCCACGGTTATGCGCTGGCGCTGGTGGCGCGCCGCGCTGACCGGCTCAACTGGCTCGCCGACGAAATCGCCGCTTCCGGCGTGACGCGCCCCATCGTCATCGCCACCGATCTTGCCTTGGCCGGCGCCACGCAAACGATCACCGATTTATTGAACGCGGCCGGCGCCGAACCGCAATTTGTCGTCAACAATGCCGGCTTCGGGCTCGTTGGCGTCGCCGCCTCGCTCGACCGCGCCGAACAACTGGCGATTATCGATTTGAACGTGCGCGTACTCACAGAGTTGTCGCTGGCCTTTGTCGACAGCATGCAGCGGCATCGCGGTGGCTTGCTGAATGTCGGCTCGATGGCCGGCTTCCTGCCCGGTCCGGGCATGGCGGTCTATTACGCCACCAAGGCTTACGTCCTGTCCTTCACCGAGGCGCTGCACAGCGAATTCAAGCCGCGCGGCATCAAGGTCACCGTGTTGTGTCCCGGTCCGGTGCCGACCGAATTCGCGGCGCGCGCCGGCGTCAAAGGCGGCCTGGCGCCCGGCATTCTGACGCAGACCGCGGAGGCCGTCGCCGCCGCCGGTTTCGATGGCCTGATGCGCAATACGCGCACGGTGGTGCCCGGCCTCGTCAACAAACTCGTCGCACTCGCGATTCGAATCCTGCCGCGCCGGTTTCTGCTGCGCCTTGTCGATTCACGACAGAGTCGCCGCAGAGCCGCGCAAAAACATTGAATGCACGCGATGGAACTTTTTTACGCGCGGATTGGGCGGCGGAACCGCCATTGACAAATCGGCCCCTGCCCTGAAGTTTGCACACGGGTAAGGGGCGCGAAGGGAACACCCGGGTGAGGCGTGCGGATGCAGGATTCGAACGATCACGGCCGGCCGGTCAAGCGGCCCTTCCCGACGACGTTGAGCGCGATGTTGCGCGCCTCCGACGGCATTCTCGATCTGCTGCCAATCCCGACTTTCATCTGCGATGCGCACGGCACAATCCTGCAATACAACAAACGCGCCGTTGAAATCTGGGGCCGCGCGCCGAACCCCGGCCAGACGCACGAGGAATTCAGCGGCGGCCGGCGCATTTTCGAGATCGACGGCAAGCCGCTATCGCGGTCATTGCTGTCGGAGGTTCTGGCGACCGGCGTGCCGGTGCGCGACGTCGAGCGTCTGATCAAACGCGAGGACGGCTCGCAGATGGTCGTGTCGATCAATATAGATTCGCTGCGCAACGCCAAAGGCGAACTGGTCGGCGCGGTCAATTGCTTCATGGACGTCACCGAGCGCAAGCGCACCGACGAGGCGCTTGAACAGTCGCGGTCGCGCGGGCACGAGCAGGAGCAGCGGCTGGCGGCGACCTACGACCATGTCTCGATCGGCATTTCCGAAGTCGCGCCCGACGGCCGCTTTCTGCGCGTCAACGAAGCGATCTGCGCGATCACCGGCTACAGCCGGGAAGAATTGCTGTCGATCAGGCTGTTCACGAATACGTTTCCCGACGATGCCGAACTCGATCGCGAGGGCTTTCGCCAGCAGTCCGCCGGCGATCTGGAATTTTATTCGGTCGAGAAACGCTTCCGGCACAAAGACGGCCGTCTGATCTGGATGTCGGTGAGTTCTTCGCCGGTGCGCGACGCCAACGGCAAGCTTCTTTATGTGGTGCGCGTTGTGCAGGACATCAGCGAGCGCAAGGCGGCGGAGCGGCGGCAAAAGCTTCTGATCGACGAGCTCAATCACCGCGTCAAGAATACATTGGCGCGGGTGCAGTCATTGGCGGCGCAGACCGCGCGCGGCGCCAGCAATCCGGAGGAATTCCGCGAACGCTTCGAGGGCCGGCTGATCGCATTGTCCCGGGCGCACGACCAGCTCACCATGCATCACTGGGAAAACGGCGAGCTGCGCGCGCTGATCGCCGAAAGCGTCGCGCCTTATGCCGGGACCGACGGCGAACGTGTCGCGCTGCGCGGCGACGACGTCGTGCTGGGCCCGCGCGCGGTACTGACTTTGGCGATGGCGTTTCACGAACTGACAACCAACGCGACCAAATATGGCGCGCTGGCCGGCCCGCGCGGCCGCATCGAAATCGGCTGGCATCGGGTCGCCGCCACCGACGAAACCCCGGCGCGGTTGCGGATCGATTGGGTGGAAAAAGGCGGGCCGGCGGTCGTTGAGCCGGCACGGCGCGGCTTCGGCTCAAAAATGATCGAGGGCAGCATCGCCGCGGAACTCGGCGGAAATGCGAAAATGGTGTTCGAGCCGGACGGCTTGCGCTGCGAGATCGTCCTGCCGCTGGAGGCGGCGACGGCGGGCGAGGCGGAGGTGGGAGCGTGAATGGCGGTTTTTGAGGGAAGTCCGCCTTGGCTCCTGCGGAGCTGCGGCGCGACAGCCTTCGTACGAGAGGGCTTGCCGAGCCGCAGCTCCGCAGGAGCGAAGGCTGGTGGAGCCAGGCGGGATCGAACCGCCGACCTCGTCATTGCGAACGACGCGCTCTCCCAGCTGAGCTATGGCCCCTTCCAATCCACGGCCAAAATCTTTGGGCAACGTCTTGGTTGCCCGCAGTTTTAGGCGAGTAGCCGCCATTTAGGGCCCGGTATCAGGCCTGTCAAGGATCGCCCCCGCGGCGGGGCGGCGTTGTTTTGGCGTTTCCTGAACCGAAATTGCCGGAACCCCTTTTCCTGAAGGCCGCAAGCGGCTATTCGTCACCCGGGCTATCCGATGGAGCGCTTCGATGAATCCCTTTCTTTGGCTGATTACGACGATCATCGACCTCTATATCTGGATCCTGATCGCGTCCGCGGTGCTGTCCTGGCTGGTGGTCTTCAACGTCGTCAACACCCGCAACCCGATCGTCCATTCGGTTGGCGATTTCCTGTACCGGGTCACCGAGCCGGTCCTGCGGCCGATCCGCGGTATCATGCCCAATCTCGGCGGCATCGATATCTCGCCGGTGATCCTGATCATCGGCCTCCTGTTTCTCAAGCAGTTGATCTTCTGGCTCTACATCCAGATCTTCATCTAGCTCGCATGACGGCCCGGCCATGGGCGCACGCCGGCGACGGCGTCAGCGTGGCTGTGCGTCTGACGCCGAAAGGCGGCCGCGACGCCATCGATGGCATCGAGACCCTGAGCGATGGGCGCGCGGTGCTGAAAGTGCGTGTGCGCGCCGCGCCGAGCGAGGGCGAAGCCAATGACGCTCTGTGCCGGCTGATGGCCAAATCGATGGGCGTCCCACCGCGCGACGTTTCGCTGGTTGCCAGCGCCACCGCGCGCGTCAAACGTCTGGCGATTTCGGGCGACGGCCCAACGCTTTTTGCGGCGCTGGAGAAAATTTGCGCTTCGCGTTAAGCCTTGAGCGCAAAAGGAGTGGCCATGAGCGCGACCATCATCGACGGAAAGGCAATCGCAGCCGAATTGCGCGGGCGTATCGCCGGCGAGGTCGCGCGGCTGAAGGCTGCGCATGGCATCATGCCGGGCCTTGCTGTCGTCCTGGTCGGCAAGAACCCGGCGAGCGAAGTCTATGTCCGCAACAAATCGAAGGCCGTCACCGACGCGGGCATGAATCCGGTCGACCGGTATTTGCCGGAAAGTGTGAGCGAAGCCGAATTGCTGGCGCTGATCGATGCATTGAATGCGGACCCCGCGGTCAACGGCATCCTCGTGCAGTTGCCTCTGCCGCCGCAAATCGATTCGCAGAAAGTCATCGCCGCCATCGATCCGGCGAAAGATGTCGATGGATTCCACCCGCTCAATGTCGGCAAGCTCGGCAGCGGCTTGCCGGCTCTGGTGCCCTGCACGCCGCTTGGCTGCATTATCCTTGCAAAGAAGGCTAAGGCCTCGCTGGCCGGTCTCGACGCCGTAGTGATCGGCCGCTCCAACATCGTCGGCAAGCCGGTGGCGCAATTGCTGCTCGCGGAAAACGCCACCGTGACCATTGCCCATTCCAGGACGCGCGATCTCGCCGCCGTCTGCCGCCGCGCCGATGTGCTGATCGCGGCCATCGGCAAACCGGAATTCGTCCGCGCCGGCTGGATCAAGCCGGGCGCCACCGTGATTGATGTCGGTATCAATCGCGTACCGGGAGATGCCGGCAAAACTAAAATCGTCGGCGACGTCGCCTTTGCGGAAGCCAGCGCCGTCGCCGGCGCGATCACGCCGGTGCCGGGCGGCGTCGGGCCGATGACGATCGCCTGTTTGATTTTGAATACATTGCGGGCGACCTGCGCGCAGAACGATGTGCCGGCGCCTAACCTGGATTTATCGGGCTCAAATCAGCCGCACCAGCTTTCGCGCTTGCCGCCGGCGTAGCGGCGCACCAGCCCGCGCTCGGCCAGCGCCGCCGACACGTCGGCCGTGCGTGCGGTCGAAACATCGGCATCGACACGGCCGCCATATTTGTCCTGACCGATGCGGGAAATGCCGACCGAACCTTCGTTGAGAATCCGCACCAGCGCGTCGCGCGCAGCCTCTGCCTTGATCCGCTCGTCGACGCAGCGCGCGCTCATTTCCGGCGCGTCGATGCCGCGCAGCCGCACCCGCGTGGTGATTTGCATGCCGGGCCAGATATTCACCCGCGCCTCGAACGTGTCGCCGTCGAGAACACGCAAGACGTCGGCGGCGTGGCCGCCGCGCAAGCCAGGGAGGCTGTTCGTCGTGGACACAGTCACGGCCCCGACCGGTTCGACCGCGCTGTCTGATTGATAGGAACATGACCCTAGGTACTAGGACCTAGCGGCGATTCTGGCAAGACCAAAGCGCGACCGGTTGACGTACTATTGCTCGTTTCAACCTATGGTGGCGATTCGCCTGGTGGTTTCTCCAACCACGCGATACCATCGCTAAACTTGTGAAGTTGTGCCCTTTTTTACCCAACGCTCGCGAGAGCGACACAATTTGTGGCAATAAAGGGTCATGGCGCGACCGCGAACCTCTCCCCAGCCGGAAGTCCCGGGCCTCGCGGCCCGGCGTATCGCTACAGACATTGTCGACAGCGTGCTGCGCAAGCATGTGGCGCTCGACGAACAGCTGTCCGGCAAAGGCGCGCATCTCGGCCTGGCCAGCCTGCCCGATCGCGACCGCGCCTTGATGCGGCGGCTGACCGCGACCGTGCTGCGCAAGCTCGGCACGTTGCGCCATCTGCTCGGCGGCCTGCTGGAAAAAGGCTTCCCGGCCGACGCACCGCGCACCGAAACCATCCTGCTGGTCGGCGCCGCGCAAATTCTCTGGCTCGACGTGCCCGACCATGCCGCTGTCGATTTGTCGGTACGGCTGGCGCAAGCCGACCGCCGTGCCGCCCGCTATGCCGGCCTGATCAACGCGGTGCTGCGCCGCGTTGCCCAGGCGCGAGACAGCGTTCTTGCCGACAAGACCGCGCGCGACACACCGCCATGGCTGCTGGCGCGCTGGAAAAAGAATTACGGCAACGAGGTCGCGCGCGCGATCGCGCAGGCCAACGCGCACGAACCTGCGCTCGACCTGACCGTCAAGAAAGATCCTGACGTCTGGGCCGAACACGTCCATGGCCGCGTGCTGGCGACCGGCACAGTGCGCACTCTGGCGCATGGCGCGATCACGCTGCTGCCCGGCTTCGCCGAAGGCGCCTGGTGGATTCAGGATGCGGCGGCGTCGCTGCCCGCGCGCCTGTTCGGCGACGTCAACGGTCTCTCCATCTGCGACCTGTGCGCGGCGCCCGGCGGCAAGACCGCGCAGCTCGCCGCCGCCGGCGCCAATGTCATCGCCATCGATCGCTCGGCGGCGCGCATTGCGCGGCTGCGCGAGAATTTCACCCGGCTTGGTCTCCACGTTGAAACCATCGCAGCCGACGCGCTCGACTGGAAACCGGAAAGGCAATTCGACGGCGTGCTGCTCGATGCGCCTTGCACCTCGACCGGCACCATCCGCCGCCACCCGGACGTGCCTTGGCTGAAATCCGAAGCCGATCTCGCCGTGCTGACGTCGTTGCAGCAGCGCCTGCTTGATCGCGTCGTCGACTTGCTCAAGCCCGGCGGCACTTTGATTTATTGCGTCTGCTCGCTCGAGCCTGAGGAAGGCGAGCAGCAGATCGAAGCCCTGCTGGCGCGCGATCCGCGCCTCTCGCGCAAGCCAATCCAGGCCGTGGAGGTCTTCGACCATGGCGAATTCATCACCGCCGACGGGGCCCTGCGGACCTTGCCGCAATATCTGCCCGATCCCGACCCGCATTGGGCCGGGCTAGACGGCTTTTACGCCGCGCGCCTGATTCGCCAGATTTCCTAAAGCTCGCCAGCGAACGGTATTATTTTGCAGCTAAACCGGCCAATTCAGCGGGCGTATTGGCCCGTCCCCAACCAATCGGTATCGTGCGGTTCGCGCGCGGGAGCACAATCGCGTTGCCGGGGGTGAACAGCTCAATGACGCGGGTGTCGGTCGGCGAACGAATAAGGTTGTCGGCGCTGATCGGCCGCCGGGCCTTTCGCAGCGTGATCGGGGCTCTCAGCACGCATCCGCTGCTGCGCTGGCGATTCGGTTCGACCAAGACAGACCGGCTGGTGATTGCGCCGCAGGATCTGCGCACCGCCGACGCCACGCGCGCCGCCGAAATCTATGCCGGCCGTTTCGCCTTCGCCGGCAAAGTGGTCATCTGCGATAGGCGAACACCTTTTGAAATGACGCCACCGTCCGACGAGTGGGCGGCCATTCTGTTGAGTTTCGCCTGGCTGCGCCATTTGCGCGCCGCCGATTCGGCGATCACGCGCGCCAATGCGCGCGCGCTGATCGACGACTGGATCAACGAGCAAGGCAGCTGGCACGCGGTCGGCTGGCAGCCCGATATTCTGTCACGCCGCATCATCTGCTGGCTCAATCAATCGCCCTTCGTGTTGCAGGACGCAGACGCCCGCTTCTATCGCCGCTTCATTCGCAGCCTGTCGCGGCAGGTGCGCTATCTGCGCCGCAACCTCAGTGAATGCCGCGAAGGTGTGCCGCGCCTGCAGGCGCTGATCGCGCTCACCTTCGCCTCCTTGTGCCTGCAGGACATGTCCGGCCAGTTGCGGCCAATGACGCGGCGGTTGCTCGACGAATTGCGCACGCATGTGCTGCCCGACGGCGGCCATATCAGCCGCAATCCCGGGGCGCTGATCGAACTGCTGATCGATCTGCTGCCGCTGCGGCAATTGTTCTCGGCGCGCAACCTGCAACCGCCGCAGGCGATCAACAATGCCATCGATCGCATGATGCCGATGCTGCGCTTCTTCCGGCATCCCGACGGCAATTTCGCCCAATTCAATGGCATGGGGCCTACGCCGGTCGATCTGCTCGCCACCGCATTCGCTTATGACGACGCGCGCGGCGCGCCGGTGTCGAATGCGCCGCATTCCGGTTATCAGCGCATCGACGCCGGCATGACCGTGCTGTTGATGGACGCCGGCCGGCCGCCGCCGGTCGCGCTCAGCCAGGAAGCGCATGCCGGCTGCCTGTCGTTCGAGATGTCATGGAAACAGCACCGGCTGGTCGTCAATTGCGGCCTGCCGGCGATGAACCGGGAGAACTGGCGGCAAGTGGCGCGCGCCACCGCGGCGCATTCGACCGTAACCTTCAACGATACGTCGTCCTGCCATTTTCTCGAATCGCCATCGGTCCGCCGTCTGCTTGCCGGCACACCGATTGTCGCCGGTCCGCACAACGTCAAGGTCGAGCGCAGCGACGCCGCCGGCGCCTCGGCCCTGGTCGCCTCGCATGACGGCTATGCCGGCGACTTCGGCGTGCTGCATCAGCGCAGCATCCGCGTCAGCGCCGATGGCGACGCCGTCGAAGGCGAAGACAGTTTTTTGCCAGCCAACGGGCATGCCATCCCGGCCAAGCGCGCCGACGAATATGCCATCCGCTTCCATCTGCATCCGGCGATCAAGGCCAACCGGCTGTCCGAAGGCCGTGGCGTCATTCTGCTGCTGCCGGACAAGGAAGTTTGGACCTTCTCGACGCAGGGCGAGACCGTGCATGTCGAGGAAAGCGTCTATCTGGCCGGTTCCGACGGGCCGCGCCGCGCCGTACAGATCGTGATTTATGGGCATGCGCGTGAGACCGCCAAGGTCAACTGGAGCTTCCGCCACACCCGGCCAGCCGCGCCCGGATCGAAACCGGACCGGGCGGACGAGCCGGAATTACCGCTCTAATTGCCGCTGTGATTTCGTCCACCTTTCCCCTTGCGAACTGGGGCCACGAGCGACATTAAGAGCGGATGACCAGCCATCCCCGCCGCATCACCCGCGCTTTGCTGTCGGTTTCCGACAAGACCGGTTTGATCGAATTCGCCAGAGCGTTGTCCGCATTCGGCATCGATCTCGTCTCCACCGGCGGCACAGCCAAGGCATTGAATGATGCCGGCCTCAAGGTCGCCGATGTTGCCGACCTGACCGGCTTTCCCGAAATGATGGATGGCCGCGTCAAGACGTTGCATCCGGGCGTTCACGGCGGCCTCTTGGCGATTCGCGCCAACAAGGACCATGCCGCCTCGATGCAGGCGCACAACATCAAGCCGATCGATCTGCTCGTTGTGAATCTCTATCCGTTCGAGGAAACCGTCGCCAAAGGCGCGGACTATGACGACTGCATAGAAAACATAGATATCGGCGGACCGGCAATGATCCGCGCCGCCGCCAAGAATCATGCCGATGTCACCGTGGTGGTCGAGGCGACCGACTACGCCGCTGTGCTCGATGAACTGACCGCGCATAGCGGCATGACCTCGCTCGAACTGCGCCAGCGTCTGGCGGCGAAGGCTTACGCCCGCACCGCTGCGTATGATGCGGCGATCTCGAACTGGTTTGCCGAGACCTTGAAGAACGACGCGCCCGACTATCGCGCTTTCGGCGGCCGGCTGCTGCAATCGCTGCGCTACGGCGAGAACCCGCACCAGACGGCGGCTTTCTACAAAACGCCGGGCGCGCGGCCGGGCGTCGCCTCGGCGCGGCAGGTGCAGGGCAAGGAACTGTCCTACAACAACATCAACGACACCGACGCGGCCTACGAATGCATCGGCGAGTTCGACGCCAAGCGGACACCGGCCTGCGTTATCGTCAAACACGCCAATCCGTGCGGCGTCGCCGAAGGCAAGAGCCTGCTGGAGGCCTACAAAAAAGCGCTGGCCTGCGATTCCACCTCGGCCTTCGGCGGCATTGTCGCGCTCAACCGCACGCTCGATGCCGATGCCGCGCGCGCCATCACCGAGATTTTCACCGAAGTCATCATCGCGCCGGACGCGACGGAAGAAGCGATTGCCATCGTCGCGGCGAAAAAGAATTTGCGGCTGCTGCTCGCCGGCGGCCTGCCCGATCCGCGCGCCGGCGGACTGACCGTGAAATCGGTCGCTGGCGGCCTTCTGGTGCAGTCGCGCGACAACGCGGTGGTCGATGATATGGAGCTGAAGGTCGTGACCAAACGCGCACCGAGCGCGGCTGAGCTGAACGATTTGCGCTTTGCCTTCCGCGTCGCCAAGCACGTCAAATCGAACACCATCATCTATGCCAAAGACCTCGCCACCGTCGGCATTGGCGCCGGACAAATGAGCCGCGTCGATTCGGCGCGCATCGCCGCGCGCAAGGCCGAAGACGCCGCGAAAGAGTTAGGCCTTGCCGCGCCGATGACCAAGGGTTCGGTCGTCGCGTCCGACGCCTTCTTCCCGTTCGCCGACGGCCTGCTGGTGGCGATCGAAGCCGGCGCCACCGCCGTCATTCAGCCGGGCGGCTCGATGCGCGACAACGAAGTGATCGAGGCCGCCGACAAGCACGGTATCGCCATGGTATTCACCGGGACAAGACATTTCCGGCATTAGAGCGGGCGTAACTATTCCCGCGCCAAATCCCCCAAGAGGCTTGCCGCCACTGACAGCTTCGACAACGTCAGCCCCGAGCCGGCGATTTCATGAATCGCCGCGCGGATGCGCTCGACTTCCGCCTCGCGCGGCTTGACCCAGGCTTGCACAGCTTCCGTGCCCGATGCGCCGGTGCCGACCATTGCCGCGGTCAGACGGCGTTCGGCGTCGCCGATCGAATCGACGGCGCGGTCGAGCGCCAGCCGGTCGAAATAATCCGAGACGACAATGCCGGGCACAGCCGAGGCGACGCGATCAAGCTGGAAGAAGGCCTCGGTGGCGAAATAGGTCGCCGTCACGTCGGCGACATTCTTTTTGGCGCGATCCGCCACCTGCACGATATCGGGCGCGGCGTTCAGCAAGGGAAGATTGGCGATTCTGCGCGCCAGCGCGTCCGGCACAGCCGCGCGCATCAGCTCCGCCACACGATGGTCGCGCGCCGCGGCCGCCTCCGTCGACAGCGCGGTATCGAGCGCGGCCTCGACCTGGGTGATGCCGTCGCGATAATGCGCGACGATTTTTTCCAGGCCGTCTTTAAGGTCGACATTGCGCAGGAACCAGACCAGCCGGTCGAGCAGCAGGTTCTGCACGGCGGCGTAAAGCGACAATTGCGTCTTGCCCGGCAGCTTGTTGTCGAGCGCGTCGATCTCGCCGTTCAGCTCGATCAGGCCGTAGCTGTTGCGTACAGCGGCGAAAGCAGCGGCGATGGCCGCGGGAGCGGCGCCGGTCTGGTCGGCGATGCGCACGATCAGGGTGGCGCCGCCGCGATTGATCATCGAGTTGGTCAGTTGCGTGGCGATGATCTCGCGCCGCAGCCGGTGCACATGCAGCGCCTCCGGATATTTCTCCGACATTACCTTGGGGAAATAGCGGCCCAGCTCACGCCCGAGATACGGATCGTCCGGCACCGTACTGTCCAGCAACTCGGTGTAGAGCGTCAGCTTGGCGTAAGCGAGCAGCACCGCGAGTTCCGGCCGCGTCAGCGGCTGGTCGCGCTTGCGCCGCTCGGCGATCGCCATTTCGTCCGGCAGATATTCGACGGCGCGATCAAGCAGACCCTGCTTCTCCAATGTCTGCATCAGCCGCTGCTGGAAACCGAGATCCTCCAATCCGCGCCGCTGCGCCAGCGACAGCGCCAAGGTCTGCTGGTAGTTGTTGCGCAGCACGAGATGGCCGACTTCCGCGGTCATTTCGGCGAGCTGCGCGTTGCGCGCCTCGAAGGTCATCTTGCCGTCGCGCACCGGCACCGATAGCGCGATCTTGATATTGACCTCGACGTCGGACGTATTGACGCCGGCCGAATTGTCGATGGCGTCGGTGTTCAGCCGCACGCCGGCAAGCGCCGCCTCGATACGGCCGCGCTGCGTCATGCCAAGATTGGCGCCTTCGCCGACCACCTTCACCCGCAGCTCGGAGCCCTTGATGCGGATGGCGTCGTTGGCGCGGTCGCCGACGGCCTCGTCGGTCTCGCTCGCCGCCCGCACATAGGTGCCGATGCCGCCAAAGAACAGCAGATCGGCCGGCATTTTCAGGATCGCCTTCATCAAGGCCTGCGGCGTTACGCTTTCGCCGACGCCGATGATCTGCTGGGCTTGCGGCGACAACCTGATTTCCTTGGACGCGCGTGGATACACGCCGCCGCCTGCGGAGATCAGCGACTTGTCATAGTCCTGCCAGCTTGAGCGCGGCAGCGCAAACAGCCGTGCGCGCTCGGCGAAAGCCACCTTCGCGTCCGGATCGGGGTCGATGAAAATGTCGCGGTGGTCGAATGCGGCGAGCAGCTTGGTGGTCTCCTCGCGCAGCATGCCGTTGCCGAACACGTCGCCCGACATGTCGCCGACGCCGACGCAGGTGAACGGCGTGACGCCGATGTCGATATCCATTTCGCGGAAGTGGCGCTTGACCGACTCCCATGCGCCACGCGCGGTGATGCCCATGACTTTATGATCGTAGCCAACCGAACCGCCGGAGGCGAAGGCATCGCCCAGCCAGTAGCCATGCTCGATCGACAGCGCATTGGCGATATCGGAGAAAGTCGCCGTGCCCTTGTCGGCGGCAACGACGAGATAGGGATCGTCGCCTTCGTGCCGCACCACGCAATCCGGCGGAACGATCGAGCCGTCCGGCGCGTAATTGTCGGTGATATCGAGCAGCGTGCCGATAAAGATTTTGTAAGTGGCGATGCCCTCGGCCTGCACCACGTCGCGCGAGGCGCCCTTCGGCATCAGCTTCGGCACGAAGCCGCCTTTGGCGCCGACCGGCACGATCACTGCGTTCTTGACCTGCTGCGCTTTCACAAGTCCGAGAATTTCGGTGCGGAAATCCTGCGGCCGGTCGGACCAGCGAATGCCGCCGCGTGCCACCTTGCCGAAGCGCATATGCACGCCTTCGACCCGGGGCGAATAGACGAAGATTTCGTACAAAGGCCGCGGCAGCGGCATTTCGGTGAGCTTGGCGCTCTCGAACTTGATGGCGATCTGCGCCTTGACGTGGCCGGCATCGTCGACCTGATAGAAATTGGTGCGGATCGCTGACTGCACCGCGTTGACGAACAGCCGCAGAATGCGGTCTTCGTCGAGGCTGTCGACTTTCTCCAGTGCCTCTTCGATGCGCGCGACAACGTCCTTCTGGCTCTGGTCGCGGACCTGTGCCGCTGCCTCGCGCGGATCGAAACGCGCATGAAACAGCGCGGCGATATCGGACGCGATGCTGGCGTGTTTCACCAACGTTGCCCACATGTAATCCTGCGAATAGGGCACGCGGATTTGCCGCAGATAACGTGACAGAGTGCGGATCAGCGCAACGTCGCGCCAGGCGAGAGCGCCAAGCAAGGTCAGCGCGTTGTAGCCGTCATTCTCCGCGCCGCCGCGCATCACCATCAGGAAGGCGGCCTCGAGCCGCGCCTTGCTGTCGTCGAGTTCGATGGCGCCGCCGTCATGGCGCTCCAGCAGCATGTCGTGGAACCAAAAGCCCGGCGAATCGGCCGGTTCGATGTGATAGGTGCGCTCGTCGACGACGCGGAAGCCCATGTTTTCCAGCACCGGCACGCGCTCCGACAGAGGCAGCGGCCGGGCGTAGCTCCAAACCTTGAGACCGAGCTCGCGCTGTTCCTCTTCGAGCCGGTGATGAAAATCGACGCCGAGTGGCCGCGTCTCGGTCAGCGATTCCATGACGCGGATGTCGCCGGCCGCGACCGCAGGCGCATAGACGTCGTGGAAGCCGGCGCTGAACGCCCCGCGATAGCGCGCGAACAATTCTCGCGTCTTGTCGGGCGCGTGGATCAGCGCCAGCGCGCCCTGCAGCCCGTCAGTCCAGCTGCGGATGATGTCCGCGATATCTTCTTCCAGCCGCCCGCGTGGCACATCCGGCGTCTTGCCGCCGGAACGGCCGATGATGAAATGCACCCGCACCAGTGGCCCTTCCGGGAAGAACGGATAGAACGCCGACACGCGGCCAACGAAGGTGCTGGCCAGGCAATCGCCGATCCTGACGCGGATGGCGCTGTCGTAGCGTTCGCGCGGCACATAAACCAGCACCGAGACGAACCGGTCGAAACGGTCGCGGCGCGCCAGCACCCGCACGCGCGGCCGCTCGTCGAGTTGCAGGATCGCCAGCGCGAACTCGTACAAGGTCTCGTCGTCGATCTGGAACAGTTCGTCGCGCGGATAATGCTCCAGCACATTGGCCAGCGCCTTGCCGGAATGGCTGCTCGGGTTGAATCCGGCGCGCTCTTCGACGGCGGCGAGCTTGCGGCGCAGATAGGGAATGCTGTGCGCGGTGCGCGTATAGGCGCTCGAAGTGAACAGGCCGACGATGCGGTGCTCGCCGACCAGATTGCCGCCGGCGTCGAAGCTCTTAACGCCGATATAATCGAGATGGACGCGCCGGTGCACGCGCGCGTGGATATTCGCCTTGGCGATAACCAGCGCTCGCGGCTCGTTAAGAAACGCCATGATCTCGGGCGTCATCTCCAGCGATCCGCTGCCGCGGCGCAGCACCTTGAGATCGCGCGCGCGCATGATGCCGAGGCTCGAGTCGAAATCGGGCTCGATCGACCCGCCATCGACCGTGTAGTCGCGCACGCCGATAAATGTGAAATTGTCGGCCAGCACCCATTGCAGGAACTGGATCGCTTCGGCGAGTTCATCCACCGGCAATGGCGGCGGATTGGTCTTGAGCCCGGCGATGATTGTCTCGACCCGGCCGCGCATCGGCTTCCAGTCCTGGACCGCGAGGCGAACTTCGGTCAGCACGCCCTCAAGCGCGGTCACCAGCGCGGCGCACGCCGCCTCGCCGATCGGCTCGACATGAATATGGATGTAGCTTTCGCGTGCGCCGCCGGCGATGTCGGCCGCGCCGAGCTGCATCATCGTGTCGCCGTCACGGCCGACACCGAGTACCGGATGCGAGACCAGCAGGACGTCGAGGTGGCGGTCGGCGATTTCTCCCATCACCGAATCGACCAGAAACGGCATGTCATCATTGGTGACTTCGATGATCGTCACCGCCTTGCGCTCGCTGGAAGCGGTGAGCGTCACAGTCTCGCAGCGGATCTTGGTCGCGCCCGGCGCCCGCGTTTTAAGATAGTCGAAGGCGCGCTCGGTGAGCCTAGCGAGATCGTCGACGCCGTATCGCAACACGTCGCTTGGCACAGCCCGGTCGAAAAGTTGCGCGACAAAGCCCGGCGGGATGTCATCGCGATGCCGATACACCGCGACGCCAGTCTGTTCGAGGAGCGCGCGGACAGCCTGTTCTTCCGCGCCGCTGAAACCTTGAGTGGTCACCTGATCGAGCACGAGAGCCTCGCGGGTTGGGAGATACGCAGAATGGTTCGAAGGTGAAAGTCGTTCGTGGACAATGCGCGGCTTAGAGAATCGGCCGGGTTAAATGGAGAGTTTTTACCTTCCCGGACCGCGCGTCGAGAGCAACACATCATTTGGTGACGTCAGCGTGACGAATCGCCGACATGACATCGGCTGCTCGTATAAGCTCATGAAATTAAGTGAGAAAGCGGGGCACGCCATGCGTATCGCGCGATCCGATAACATTGTATTCTGACGCCCGGGCAAGAAAATCAAAAGGGTAGCGGGAATGGCCAAGGGTATCGCAAGGACGCCGACAAAGACCGGCAAGTCTTTCAGGGACGCCATTAAAGCGGCTGTCGGTAAAAAGGACTTGGCGAAAGCCGGCAAGAACCTGGCGAAGGCCGGCAAGAACCCCGGAACGAACGGTGCGACGGCCAAGGCCACCGCAAAGCCGGCAGGCAAAGCCGCGCCAGTCAAGGCGGCGCCAATGATTGCCGACGATATGCCGATCATCGCGCTCACCTTACCGGCCGGCAAGCTGTCGCCGGCGATGGCCGCCTATTTCCGTAAATGCCAGGACAAACTCGGCTTCGTGCCGAATGTGCTGGCGGCTTACGCCTTCGACACCGTCAAGCTTGAAGCCTTCGTCGCTCTCTATAATGACCTGATGCTGGGGGAGAGCGGCCTTTCCAAACTCGAACGCGAGATGATCGCGGTCGCGGTATCGTCGCACAACCGCTGCTACTACTGCCTGACCGCGCATGGCGCGGCGGTGCGGCTCTATTCCGGCAATCCGCTGCTTGGCGAACAGATCGTGATGAACTACCGCGCCGCGCGGCTGAACAAGCGCCAGCGCGCCATGCTCGACTTCGCGGTGAAATTGACGGCCTCTCCGGCCAACGTCGAGGAAGGCGACCGCGAAAAACTGCGCCGCGCCGGATTCGCCGAGCGCGAAATCTGGGACATCGCCGCCGTCGTCGGCTTCTTCAACATGTCGAACCGCGTCGCTTCCGGCACCGACATGCGGCCCAACACGCAGTATCACGCGCAAGCCAGATAGCTTTTTACTCCTTGAACACTTCCTCGCGCTTGGCGCGGATCGCGGGCAGCACGAGGACGACGAATAGCGCGACGGTCAGCAGCAGCAGAATCGCGCTGATCGGGCGTTCGATGAACGTCACCGGACTGCCGCGCGAGATATACATGGCGCGGCGGAAATTTTCTTCCATCAACGGGCCGAGTACAAAGCCGAGCACGAAGGGCGCCGGCTCCGCGCCAACCTTGTAGAAGAACACGCCGAGACCTGAGAACACCAGCATCACCCAGATGTCGAACACGGTGTTGTTGGCGGTATAGGTGCCGATGCAGCAAAAAAGAACGATCGCCGGAAACAGCAGGCGGAACGGCACGCGCAGCAGCGCCACCCAGACGCCGATCAGCGGCAGGTTGAGCACGACCAGCATCGCATTGCCGAGCCACATCGAGGTGATGACGCCCCAGAACAGATCGGGCTGATTGATCATCACCTGCGGGCCGGGCTGAACGCCCTGGATCATCATCGCACCGACCATCAGCGCCATGATGGCGTTGCCGGGAATGCCGAGCGTCAACAGCGGAATGAAACTGGTCTGTGCGCCGGCATTGTTGGCGGCTTCCGGCGCCGCCACGCCTTCGATGGCGCCGCGGCCGAAGCGCTCCGGCGTTTTCGACATCTTCTTTTCCAGCGCATAGGCGGCGAACGACGACAGCGCCGCGCCGCCGCCCGGCAACACGCCGAGCACCGAGCCGAGCGTCGTGCCGCGCAGCATCGCCGGAATGCACTGGCGGATTTCCACCCAGCTCGGCCAAAGGTCGCGCAGCTTCACCGTCAGCAGGCCGCGGTCCTGCGGCTTGCCGAGTGTCACCGCCAGCTCGGCGATGCCGAACATGCCGATGGCGATCGGTACGAAGCCGACGCCGTCACCGAGATCCATCAGGTCCATGGTCATGCGCGGCGAACCGCTGTTGACGTCGATGCCGACGAGGCCGAGCAGCAGGCCGACCAGCACCATCGCCACCGCCTTCTCCGGTGCGCCATGCGCCAGCACGACCGAACCGGTGAGGCCGAGCACCATCAGGCTGAAATATTCCGCGGC
>CAITJJ010000211.1 GCA_903892675.1 uncultured Hyphomicrobiales bacterium
CGCATTGAGGATCGACGGCGAGGCCGAAGTGCCGGACTGACGGCCGTCGCCGATGCACGGCAGCGACAGAATGCCTTTTTTGATGAGATAATCCGGCGGCTGCATGTTCACGACTTCGGCGGCGCCCGGATAGCCGATCGGGCCAGTGCCGCGGATGAACAGCATGGTATTTTCGTCGATCTTCAGCTTCGGATCGTCGATGCGGTGGTGATAATCCTCCGGCCCTTCGAACACCATCGCCTTGCCTTCGAAGGCGTCAGGGGCTTTCGGGTTCGACAAATAGCGCTTGCGGAATTCGTCGGAAATAACCGAGAGCTTCATCACCGCCGAGTCGAACAGATTGCCGTGCAGCACCTTGAAGCCGGCATTCTGCATCATAGGCTTCTTGTAGGTGCGGATCACGTCTTCATTGCTGATCTTGGCGCGCTTGACGTTCTCGCCCATCGTCTTGCCGTTGATGGTCAGCGCGTCGGCGTGGATGCGCTTGGCTTTGAGCAACTCATTCATCACTGCCGGCAAGCCGCCGGCACGGTAGTATTCCTCGCCGAGATAGAAGCCCGCCGGTTGCATGTTGACCAGAAGCGGCACGTCGAGGCCGACCTTTTCCCAGTCGTTGATGTCGAGCTTGACGCCGATATGGCGGGCGATGGCGTTGATGTGGATCGGCGCATTGGTCGAACCGCCTATCGCCGAATTGGCGACGATGGTGTTTTCGAACGCCTTGCGGGTGAGAATGTCGGACGGCTTGAGATCCTCGCGCACGATCTGAACGGCGCGCACGCCGGTTTCATAGGCGATCTGGCCGCGTTCGCGATACGGCGCCGGTATGGCCGAACAACCCGGCAGCGACATGCCGAGCGCTTCGGCGAGCGCATTCATCGTTGAGGCGGTGCCCATTGTGTTGCAATGGCCGATCGACGGCGCCGAATCGGCGACACGGTCGATGAATTCCTTGTAGGTGATCTTGCCGGCGGCGTGCTCCTCGCGCGCTTCCCACACCACCATGCCGGAACCGACGCGCTTGTCGCCGCGCCAGCCATTGAGCATCGGTCCGCCCGAAAGAACGATGGCCGGGATGTTCACGGTCGCCGCCGCCATGATGCAGGCCGGTGTAGTCTTGTCGCAGCCGGTCATCAGCACGACGCCGTCGAGTGGATAGCCGAACAAAAGTTCGACCAGGCCGAGATAGGCGAGGTTGCGGTCGAGCGCGGCGCCGGGGCGTTTTCCGGTTTCCTGAATCGGATGCACTGGAAATTCAAAGGCGATGCCGCCTTCGGCGCGAATGCCGGCGCGCACCCGTTCGGCCAATTCGATGTGGTGGCGGTTGCAGGGGGAGAGGTCGCTGCCGGTTTGCGCAATGCCGATGATCGGCTTGCCGGCGGTCAATTCGGCGCGGGTCAGGCCCCAGTTGAGGTAGCGCTCGAGATAGAGCGCGGTCATGCCGGGGTTGTCGGGATTGTCGAACCAGAGCTGCGAGCGCAGCATCGGACGATTTTTGGGCTTCTTCGTGCCTTTTCCGGATGCCGGCTTTTTCATCGACGTCTCCCTCGAAACATTCTTGTTAAAGCGGCCTTTGACAGGCGCTTTTGTCGGGCCGGTGCTGTGAGGTTGGGCCCACGGGCATTCGGGCAGGCGGCCATTCGTTGTGCCGCGGCAAGTTGACCGCAATTCGTCGGGCCGGGCAACGGGGCATTTGTATGCGCCTGGCAAAGGCCTTAG
>CAITJJ010000212.1 GCA_903892675.1 uncultured Hyphomicrobiales bacterium
AGGGACAGCAATCCGCCGCGGACGGCTGCGACCACCTCGGCCTTGCGGCGGATGACCCAACGTTTCGTTGTCGGCGGCGGCAGATCCGCGATCGTCAGCGGACTGCCATCGGGCCCGATGACATATTTTACCCTCGGGCGGTGGGGTTCGGTCATTGGAATACTCACAAAGACTCTACTGATGACTGCTACTCCCCCGAAAACTACAAGGCCCGACTTAAAATTTGCCTAAGCTTGCAGCGCGGAACAGGAAAACTTTGCCCGGTTTTCGCTAACCTTTTGGTTACGCTTGAGGCAGGCGCCACGGCGCCGCAGTAGTTCCGGAATGCGGCAAGGCGCCGGCGTTTGCGGCAATTGTCCAGTAAAACCGGCCATCGCGAGCGATTGGGCGCGGAACATTTGTCACGGCCGCGCTCAGCCCGATGTGCTCGTCGGACGCACGATGCGTTTAATCTTGTCCATCGTGTAGTTCTGTCCGCTGACCGACAAAGTCGGCGGGTCTTGCGTCAGGTCGACGGAATCCACCGTCGCCTGTACTTCCGTCGAGATGCCGACCGGCTGGTTGTTGGCGTCAACCGCGGTCGCCGACATCGTGTAGTTGCCGGCCGGCCAGGTCTTGCCGTCATTGCCGCGGCCGTCCCAGGTGAAATTCATCATCCCCGGCGTGCCGGCGAAGGTACCGGTATAGGCGGTCTGCCCGGTGGCATCCTTGATGACGATCGAGGCGGTCGATGGCTTGGCGACATTGAAGCTCCAGGTCGCGCCGGTCGAGGTCAACGGTGTGGTCGCGCCGTCGACGACGACAGTGGCGCCGACATAAGCGAGCGCGGTGGTCGATTGCGCGCTCTTCTCCAGCGACACCAGGCTGGTCAGCTGGTCGTTAGACTTCATCTGCTGTTCGACCTGCGCGAACTGCACCAGCTGCTGGGTGAACTGGTTGGTGTCGAGCGGGTCGAGCGGATTCTGGTTCTTGAGCTGCGCCGTGAGCAATTGCAGGAAGGTCGTGAAATTGCTGGCGATCATCGTGCTGTCGGCGCCCGACTTGGTCGTCGTCGCCGACGACGACGTCGCTGTCGGCGTGCTCGTTACTGGCAATATGCTCATCGGTCATGAATCCTTTAGCCGGTCGCCCTAGACGCGGATATCGAGGCCGCCGGCCGGTGCGTTGGTACGCGCGTAATTGCGTTGCGCCGGCTCGTTCGCGGCGAGTTGCTCGTCGTCGACGACAATGTGCGCGGTATTGGCGTTGCCGCTCTGGTTCTGCTGCTGGTTGGCCGATTGATCGCGCAGCGAGAACTGCAGGCTGTTGTCCGAGGTCTTGAGGCCGGCGTCCTGCAGCGCGCGTTCGAGGCCTGCGGTGTCCTTGCGCAGCATGTCGAGCGTATCGGTGCGGTCGGCGACCATGTGGGTAATCACGTTGCCGTCGCGATCGACATCGAGGCGGACATGGATGCGGCCGAGATCGGGCGGATCGAGGCGAATGTCGAACTGGCCTTTGCCGGCCAGCGCCTTGCTGGTGATTTCAAAAGCGACGCCGGATATCGGCACGGCTTGATCTGTCGACGACAACGGCGCGGCCGCAGTGGTCGCGGTGGCGGCGTTGGCCGGCGCGTTCGGCGCGGCGGTTTGCACCGTCATCGCCGGCGGCGGCGTCAGGTCGGCGGTTTTCGGCGCGACCGTCGCAGTATTGTCCGCTGTCGCCGCGGCGATCGGGTCCGGCGCCGCGCCGCGATGGGTATTGGCGGTGTCCTCTGCGCGCGCATGCGCGCCGCTGTCTTTATGCGGTTCGCTTTCGGCGGCCCGCGCCGTCGTTTCCGCGTGCAGCGGCATCGCAGCATTGCCGGCAAACTTGGCGGTCGCGGCGGCCGGCTTGTCGGTCGAGGCTTTCTTGTCGGTCTTGGCCTCGGCCTTGTCGGACTTATCGGTTTTGGCGGCGAGCGCCGCGAGCGCATCCGGCGCCGCTTTGGTCAGTTCAGTGCTGGCCGCGGCCTCAGTGGCCTCGGGCTGCGCGGTCACGGCGGCTTCGACTGTGGTCGCGGCGATAGCGCTGATATTGGTCTTCACTTCGGCCGGGGTCGCGCTGTTGGCGTCGGCCTGCGCGCTGGCGGCGGCGATCGCCGGATCGATGACCACGGCAACCGCTGCGACGACCGCGGCGTCGGCCGGTTTGGCCTCGCCGGACTGCTCGGCGGTATCGGCGGCGGCCTTCACGTCGTCGCCAGTTGTCGCCTGGCCGGCGGTCTCGCTGTCCGAAGTCTTGTCATCGGCCGTCTTGCCGGTATCGGCAGCCGAAGCCGTATCGGTCTTGGAATCGGTCTTGGCGTCGGCCGGCCTGGCGCTGTCGTCGACTTTGGCGGCGCGGTCGGGCCGATCGGCCGGCTTCGGGCGGTCGGCGCGCGGGGAATTGTCATCGGACGCCCGCTGGCGGCGCGGCTCGGGAGCCGGGCGCGCGGTCTCGTTCAGGATGCTGTCGAACGGCGTCGCCGCCGGGGAGGCCGGCGAAAAGGCCGGCTTGCCGGCCTGCGGCAGGATGCGATTGAGCAATTGAGACTTCAAATCGGACGCGACGTGGGGCAAGGCAGACCTCCGGATTTCTCCCCGATGATCTGCAATCGTCAGGCCATTGTAAAAAATATAATAAAATCAAATACTTGATAAGATTTTGCCGGTCCGTTGCCAGCGCGGACCCGGCAGCCGATGCAGCTATTCCGGCAGCTTTTGCCGGGCACCGGAACCGGAGGCGTGCTTATTGCGGTCTCAAAGCCGCCTTAGGGGGCTTTCATTGCGCGCCTTCCGCCGACACATATAGTAAGAAGCATCATGTCAAATTCCCTCGACCTCGCCGCCCGCCCGCAGGATACCCGTGTCGTTGTCGCCATGTCCGGCGGCGTCGACAGTTCGGTGACCGCTGCCCTGCTCAAGGCCGAGGGCTATGACGTGGTCGGCGTTACCTTGCAGCTTTACGACCACGGCGCCGCCACCCACCGCAAAGGCGCCTGTTGCGCCGGCCAGGACATCTACGATGCGCGCAGCGTCGCCGAGCGGATCGGCATACCGCATTACGTCCTCGACTTTGAAAGCCGCTTCAAGGAGGCGGTGATCGACCGTTTCGCCGAGAGCTACATCGCCGGCGAGACGCCGGTGCCCTGCGTCGCCTGCAATATGTCGATCAAGTTCAAGGATCTGCTGGTCACCGCGCGCGAACTCGGCGCCGACGTTTTGGCCACCGGCCATTATGTCGCCTCGCGTCCGCTGCCCGGCGGCGGCCGCGGTCTTTATCGCGCGCGCGAGGAAGAGCGCGACCAGAGCTATTTCCTGTTTGGCACCACGTCC
>CAITJJ010000213.1 GCA_903892675.1 uncultured Hyphomicrobiales bacterium
CTTGGCCGCGCAAGGCATGCACAAAGGCGGCATGGCGCTGATCGATGAGGCGCGCGCCGCCAAGATTTATGACGCCATGGGGCCGGCAACGGAAAGCTCAGGCGGATCGGCCGCCAATACCATCGTCGGCGTCGCCTCGTTCGGCGGCCGCGCCGCCTTCGTCGGCAAGGTCAAGGATGATGTGCTCGGCAAGGCTTTCGCGCACGATATTCGCGCCGCCCGCGTCACCTTCGATACCAAACCGGCGACCGAAGGCGCCTCGACCGCGCGCTGCTACATCATGGTGACGCCGGACGGCGAGCGCACGATGAACACCTATCTCGGCGCGGCGCAGGATCTCAAGCCATCGGATATCGACGAAGCAGCGGTCGCCGCCGCCGCTGTGATCTATCTGGAAGGCTATTTGTGGGATCCGCCGAAGGCGAAGGAGGCTTTTGTCAAGGCCGCCGACATCGCGCATCGTAATAATCGCAAGGTCGCGCTGACCCTGTCGGATTCGTTCTGCGTCGATCGCTATCGCAGTGAATTTCTCGATCTGATCCGCAAGGGCACCGTCGATATCCTGTTCGCCAACGAACATGAGCTGAAGAGCCTGTACGAGACCGCCGACTTCGACACAGCGGCCAAGGCCTTGCGCGGCGACGCCAAGCTCGCCGTGGTCACCCGCAGCGAGAAGGGCTGCGCGGTGATTTCACGCGACGGCATCGAGGCGGTGCAGGCGATGCCGATCGATAAGGTCGTCGATGTCACCGGCGCCGGCGATCTGTTCGCCGCCGGCTTCCTGGTCGGACATTCGCACGGCAAGGACCACCGCACCTCGGCCCGCCTCGGCGCGCTGGCGGCGGCGGAAGTAATCCAGCATATCGGCGCGCGGCCGGCGGTGTCACTTAAAGGCCTTGCCGCCGAGAACGGTCTCGCTCTCTAGCTTCCTGTCATTCCGGGGCGCGGGCGATTGCCCGCGAACCCGGAATCCAGAAGCCCAACAATAGCTCGTGGAAGTAGCCCTGGATTCCGGATCGCAACTTCGTTGCGTCCGGAATGACGAGGAAGGTCTGGTAACCAATTGGTAACCGAACGTGGTTACCGATTGGTGAACAAATCCTTTCGGAGCACGGTCATGGCCAAGCGCAAAGACATCGACGCCATCGGTAGCAGTGCGACACCCGAACCGCAGGTGACGCCGGAAATTTCCGCGACCCCCGTTATTGCCGCGTCCGCGACGGCAGTACCCGCGGCAGAGAAAGCCCAGCTTCCCATCGTCGACTCGCCGTCGATCTCGCCGGCCGATCTGATCAAAACCGGCGACAGCGATCTGGAGCCGGCGGCCAAGCCGATTCCGGAACTGGCCGTCGAAGCGCCGGCGGCAGCGGACGAAAAAATCGGCATAGCCATTGATCGCGCGTTGTATTTGAATCTGCCGCGCATCGCGCTGCGGCCACGCCACAAGCGTTACGCCCTGCTGGCGGCGTCGGTCGCCGTCGCCGCCGTGTTCGGCGGCATTGTCGGCACTCTGGCCAGCGGCGGCTTCTCGAAGCCAACGGTCACGGTGGCAGCGCCTGAAGACAGCAAGGCGATGCAGCAGTCGGTGGCGCGCCTGACAAAAGAAATCAGCACGCTGAAGGCCAGCCTCGACGACGCCAACAAATTCGCCCACGCCCAGGTGGCCAAGCTTGACGCCAAGATCGAGACCAGGATTGGCGGCAAGGCCGATGTGATGAAAGACAGCGCCGAAATCACCGGGTCGATCTCGGCGCCGCAGACGATCGCGGCTATCGATGCCGTGCCGCTACCGCGCCCGGCGCCGGGCGTCGCCGCGGCCGAAAGTCAGCAGCCCGCCCGCATGCCGGTCGTTCCGGGCTGGTCGATCCGCGACACCCGCGGCGGCTACATCTATGTGGAAAGCAATGGCGACATTTATCAAATCGTCCCCGGTGCGCCTTTGCCCGGCCTTGGCCCGGTCGGAGCGATCAGGCGGCTGGACGGCCGCTGGGTGGTGACGACGCCGAAAGGCATCATCGTCTCGATGCGCGACCGCAGATATTTCGAATAGTCTGTACCGTTGGTTATCGCGAACCGACAGGCGGCGCCCCAACAGGCGCCGCTTTTCATTTTGCCGGGAGCCCATAGCGGCCCTCGCCGATCCGTGCCAGATTTACATCCGCCGGAAAAACGCGGGTGTCGGGCATGAGCGGCGCGTTCCTGAAATTGATGGCGGGCTGCCTGTTTTTGGCGGCGTCGGCGCAAGCTAACGCGCAAGGCTTCGCTCAGGGCGGGGCGCCGAAGGCGGTCCAGCCCGATGCGGTCGACAGTTGTCCCGGCCTCGTCGCCGCGCGCTCGCCGCTTTTCAGACATGTCGCGCTCAATGCCGACCAGATGCGCATCACCTATGCCGGTCACTCGACGTTTCTGCTCGAGAGCCCGCAACTGGTGCGCGTCGCCACCGATTACAACGACTATGTCAGGCCGTCGATTCTGCCCGACATCGTCACGATGAATCACGCGCATTCGAGTCACTACACCGACCGGCCCGACCCGGGCATCAAGCATGTGCTGCGCGGCTGGGCCGGCAGCGAAAAGCCGGCGCGCATCGATGTGCAATACAAGGACGTGCGCGTGCGTAACGTGCCGACCAATATTCGCACCTGGGGCGGCGACACCGAATTTCACGGCAATTCGATTTTCATTTTTGAATTGGCCAATCTATGCGTCGCGCATCTCGGCCATTTGCATCACACGCTCACGCAGCAGCAGCTTGCCGAGATCGGCCGCGTCGACGTGGTGATGGTGCCGGTCGATGGCGGCGCGACGCTCGATCTCGACGGCATGGTCGACGTGCTGCATGCGCTGAAAGCGCCGCTGATGATTCCGATGCACTATTTCAGTACCTACACGCTCGAGCGATTTCTCCAGCGCGTGCGCCAGGATTGGGATGTCGAGTTCGCGGAAATTCCCTCGACGCTGATTTCAAAGAGTACATTGCCGACCAAGCCAAAAGTCCTGGTGCTGCCGGGCCGCTAGTCATCGTGGCCTCATCATACCGGCAATGTCCGCGAAGCGCGTCTTTGCCAGTATTCCGCCGCAATTCAAGACCTTGTGAACTGTGATGCGCGTCACTTCGTGGCCGTGCGCGACGAATTATCAACAGACCAAGGTTGACGTCGCGGAACCAATGATTAGTTGTCGCGTTCAAGGTTGCGATTATTCGCGGGTATAAGGGATTTTTCTTCAAATGGTACAGACCTGGAGCAACTGGAAACGGTATCCGGACGCGCATGACGGCGGTCACGTCGAAGCGCCGATCGGCCCCGGCGTCTATGAAGTGCGCCACACATTGACCGGCCGTGTTGTCGCCTTCGGCCATGCCGGCAATGTCGCCAATGCCATCACCGATCTGAAGGTCAATGGCGGCATCAGCCCGCTGGCGCGTTTGTTCGGCAAGCAGCCTTTGGTGTCGCAGGTCAACGATCTGGAATACCGCACCTGCGCAGCAACGAGCCGCGCCGAAGCCAAGACCGCGGCCAGCCGCCTCAGTGGCCTGCGCCAGAGCGCCTGGCGCCGCCGGGTCGATATGGGCTCATCCGCCGGCATGCGCTAAACGAACAGCCTTGACGTTGCTAGAGGCCGGCGGTTTCGCCGGCCTTTTTGCGTTCGCGGCTGGCCAAATGAGGGGCCATGGCCGACCCGGCCGGAATAATCCTATAGTTCGGCAACAGATCAGCCGAGAGGGACGGTCCGCCCATGTTGAGCGCAGAGCAGAACGATCTCATCACCCGCACCGGCCCCGGCACACCGGCGGGCCGCGTCATGCGCCACTATTGGCAACCGGCGGCTTTGGTCGATGAATTGTCGGGCAACCGGCCAGTCAAGCCAGTGCGGCTGTTCGGCGAAGACCTCGTCATCTTCAAGGACGACAAAGGCCGCTACGGTCTGATCGGCCGGCGCTGTCCGCATCGGGGCACCGATCTCGCTTACGGCCGTCTGGAGGACGGCGGCCTGCGCTGCGCCTTTCACGGCTGGCTGTTCGACGTCAACGGCAAGTGTTTGCAGACGCCGGCGGAGCCGGACGACAGCAATCTCTGCGCCAATATCAAACAGAAATCCTATCCGGTGGTCGAGAAGAGCGGAATTTTGTTTGCCTATCTCGGCGACGGCGCGCCGCCGGCATTCCCGCATTTCGATTGTTTCGTCGCGCCCGACAGCCACACCTTTGCGTTCAAGGGCATGATCGATTGCAACTGGCTGCAATCGCTCGAGGTCGGCATCGACCCGGTGCACACCTCGTTCCTGCATCGCTTCTTCCACGACGAGGACCCGAGCCAGGCCTACGGCAAGATGTTCCGCGACACGACGCGCGATTCGGACATGCCGATGACGCAGATCATGCGCGAGGTGACGCGGCCGCGCATCGAAGTGGAAGACACCGATTATGGTTTCCGACTGGTGACCTTGCGTCAGATCAGCGACGCCAGCACCCATGTGCGCGTCACCAACCTGGTGTTTCCCAATGCCTTCATGATCCCGATGAGCCGCGAGATGACGATCTCGCAATGGCATGTGCCGATCGACGATACCAAGCATTATTGGTACGCGATCTTCACCTCGTTCGGCGAGCCGGTGAACAAGGAGCAGATGCGCAACCAGCGCCTGGAGCTCTATCAACTGCCCGACTACATCCCGAACAAGAACAAGAGCAACGATTACGGTTTCGATCCGCACGAACAGGAGCACGAGACCTATACCGGCATGGGCGCCGACATCAACGTGCACGATCAGTGGGCCTGCGAATCGATGGGCGCGATCCAGGATCGCACAAGTGAGCATCTCGGCACCTCGGACAAGGCGATCGCCGCCTATCGCCGGCTGCTGCGGCAGGCGATCGAGCAATCCGGCAAAGGTGAGACGCCGATCCTCGTTGTTGACGAGGCGCGCGCAGCATCCATCACCGGCCCCGCCGCCATTGACGGCATCGGTCCGACCAATGACTGGCAGGGCTATTGGCAGAACACCGAAGCCAAAAAGCGCGCGGCAATGAGCTGGAAGGCCGGGCAATAGCCGATGCCTCCTCGTCAAGCCAAAGCGCCCGCCAGCTTTGTCGAGCGCCACAGTCTGTGGAGCGCCGCGCAGGAAAAAGCCGCGGCCGAGATCGAGCGCGCAATCAAGCGCGACAAACTCGAAGTCGTGCGCTTCTCCTTCGCCGATCAGCACGGCGTCTTGCGCGGCAAGACATTGTTGGCGTCGGAAGTCGCCAGCGCCTTGCGCAACGGCGTCACCATGACGACGACATTGCTGGCCAAGGACACCTCGCACAAAAGTGTGTTTCCGGTGTTCACCGCCGGTGGCGGCTTCGGCATGGCGGAGATGCAGGGCGGCGCCGACTTCGTCATGGTCGCCGACCCGACGACCTTTCGCGTTTTGCCGTGGGCCGCCAACACCGGCTGGGTGCTGTGCGACATCGTCTTCTCTAACGGCAAACCTGTTCCGTTTTCGACCCGCGCAATCTATCGCAACGCATTGATAACGCTCGGTAAAGCGGGATACGATTTCATGGCCGGGCTGGAGGTGGAATTCCACCTGTTCAGGCTCGACAACCCGCGGCTCGCACCGGCCGACGCTACCTGGCCGCCGGAAGCGCCCGAGGTCAGCCTGCTGACGCAAGGCTATCAGTACCTCACTGAGTCGCGCTTCGACATGCTCGATCCGGCGATCGAGATATTGCGGCGCGGCCTGCTGGCGCTCGGCCTGCCGCTGCGGTCGGTCGAAATCGAAATCGGCCCGAGCCAGGTCGAGTTCACCTTCCGCCCGCAGATCGGCATGGACGCCGCCGACACGATGATTTTGTTTCGTGCGGCGGTGAAGCAGATCGCGCGCCGCAATGGTTATCTTGCGAGCTTCATGTGCCGTCCATCCTTGGCGAATATGGTGTCGAGCGGCTGGCATTTGCATCAGTCGCTGATCGAGACCAAATCGCGACGCAACGCCTTCGCCGATCCGGACGGACTTTCCACGCTCGGCCGCTACTATCTCGGCGGCATTCTCAATCATGCGCGCGCGGCAGCCGCCTTCACCACGCCGACGATCAACGGTTACAAGCGTTATCGCTCCTATTCGCTGGCGCCGGACCGCGCCATCTGGGGCCGCGACAATCGCGGCGTGATGATGCGGCTGATGGGCCAGCCGGGCGATGCCGCCACGCATCTTGAAAACCGCGTTGGGGAACCAGCCGCCAACCCTTATCTTTACATGGCGTCGCAGATTTATGCCGGGCTTGACGGCATCGCCAAACGCAGCGAGCCGGGACCGTCCGCCGATACGCCTTACGAGATGGAGGCGGCCTTGCTGCCGAAATCGTTGAGCGAAGCCACCGCCGCGCTGCGCTCCAATGAGGCTTTCCGCGCCGGTTTCGGCAGCGCCTTCGTCGATTATTATGCGCATATCAAGGATGCCGAGTTCGCGCGCTACAAGAAGGATGCGAGCGAGACGGACGATCCGGCCGCCGTCACCGCCTGGGAACAGAAAGAGTATCTGGATTTATTTTAATGCCTTATGCAGCGACAGCCGACAATGTGAAGCTTTATTACGAGGAAGCTGGCACCGGGACGCCGATCCTGTTCGTGCACGAATTCGCCGCCGATCATCGCGGCTGGGAGCCGCAGATGCGCGAATTCGGCAAGCGCTACCGTTGCATCACCTATTCGGCGCGCGGTTATACGCCGTCGGACGTGCCTTCGGACGCAAATGCATATTCCTACCTGCATGTGATGCGTGACTGCGTCGCCGTGCTCGATCATATGAAAATCGACAAAGCGCATTTGATCGGCCTGTCGATGGGCGGCTACACCGCCTTGCAGGTCGCGCTAAATCACCCTTCCCGCGTCCGCTCGCTGGTGCTGGCCGGTACCGGTTCGGGTTTCGAACGTGACTACGTCGCCGAGCATCACAAGAGTTCGCGCGCGGTCGCCGATTTGTTTGAGAGCGAAGGCTCGGCCCGTGTCGCCGAGACCTATGGCCGCGGCCCGAGCCGCGTGCCGTTCGAGATCAAGGACCCGCGCGGCTTTGCCGAATTCTTAGCGCGTTTCGCCGAACACGACGCGCGCGGCTCGGCCAACACATCGCGCGGCTTTCAAGGATCACGGCCATCGCTGCTGGAATTCGAGAATGCTATCCGCAAACTAACCGCGCCGGCGCTGATCGTCGTCGGCGACGAGGACGAACGCTGCATCGAGTCGAGTCTGTTCTTGAAAAACGCCATCGCCGCGTCCGGGCTGGTGATGTTTCCCAAGACCGGCCATGTGGTAAATCTGGAGGAGCCGGACCTGTTCAATGCCGTGGTCGCCGACTTCCTCGGCCGCGTCGAGGCCGGCCGCTGGCCGGTGCGCGATCCGCGCTCGATCGCGCCCAATTCGCCGAGCCCGATATGGAACCGCAAGCCGGCGTGAGCCGATGCGGTTCTAAACGTCGACGCTGGCGCTCAGCGCGTTGTCCTGGATGAACTGGCGGCGCGGCTCGACCAGATCGCCCATCAGCTGGTCGAACAGCACATTGGCCTCGTCGACTTCCTTGATGCGCACCTGCAAAAGCGATCGGGCATTGACGTCGAGCGTGGTCTCCCAGAGCTGCTCCGGGTTCATCTCGCCCAGCCCTTTATAGCGCTGCATCGAAATGCCCTTGCGGCCAGCGCCGGTGATCGCCTCGAACAGAGCGACCGGGCCGTGGATCGGCCATGTCTCGTCCTTACGCCGCAGCGCGCCGGGCTTTTCATAGACCTTTTGCAACGATACCGCGTATTCATCTAACTTGCGGGCGTCGGCGGAGCCGAGCAGCGCGTGATCGATGATGGCGACGCTTTGGACGCCGCGCACGGTGCGGGTGAACACGAACCCGGCATCTTCCGTAAATGTGCCTTCCCAGCCGCGTTCGGTTTCTTCCGCCAGCACGTTCATGCGCTTGGCGATGAAAGGCGCCGCCGCCTTGGCCTTTTCCGGATCGCCGAAGATCGCCGAGTTGAGCACGCCGAGAATGGCGGCCTGCTCGACGACCTGGCGATTATAGCGGCTGTGCAATCCGTTGAGCGTATTGCGGATGTTGCGCGCTTCCTCGACCAGCTTTTGCAAATCCTCGCCGGCGCGTTCTTCGCCGCTCGCCAGCTTCAGCACCGCTTCCTCGACGCCGGTGGAAATCAGATAATCCTCGAGCGCGCGCTCGTCCTTGAGATACTGCTCGGACTTGCCGCGATTGACCTTATAGAGCGGCGGCTGTGCGATGTAGATATAACCGCGCCGGATCAGCTCCTCCATCTGGCGGAAGAAGAACGTCAACAGCAGCGTACGGATATGCGAGCCGTCGACGTCGGCGTCCGTCATGATGATGATCTTGTGGTAGCGCAATTTGTCGGCGTTGAACTCGTCGCGGCCGATGCCGGTGCCGAGCGCCGTGATCAAGGTGCCGATTTCCTGCGAGCCGAGCATCTTGTCGAAGCGCGCGCGCTCGACGTTCAGAATCTTGCCGCGCAACGGCAGCACCGCCTGGAATTCGCGGTTGCGGCCCTGCTTGGCGGAGCCGCCGGCCGAGTCGCCCTCCACCAGGTAGACCTCGCACAGGCTGGCGTCGCGCTCGCTGCAGTCGGCGAGTTTGCCGGGCAGGCTCATGCCGTCGAGCAC
>CAITJJ010000214.1 GCA_903892675.1 uncultured Hyphomicrobiales bacterium
CTTCATGGAACCTATTGATATTATTAGATAATATTACTGGCACGGCGATTGCGAAGCTCTCCCCGGGATCGTGCGCGCGAGGCGTCATTCGGACGCCGCGCAAGCGACAGTGGAGAAATTGTCATGGGTATTTTTGGCGCGCTCACCACCGCGGTGACCGGAATGCGGGCGCAGGCTTTCGCGCTCGAAAACATCTCGGGCAACATCGCCAACTCGCAGACCACCGGGTTCAAACGGACCGATACGAGTTTCGAGGACCTGATCCAGGACAACATCCCGTCGCAGCAAAAGGCCGGCAACGTCGTCGCCAATGCGCGATCCACCAATACCGTGCAGGGCGACGTGCAGAGCGCCGCGGTCTCGACCTATATGGCGATCAACGGCATCGGCTTCTTCGTCGTCGAGAAGCCGCAGAGCTTTTCCGACGGACGGCCGACTTTCAGCGGCGTCGACAACTACACCCGCCGCGGCGACTTCGGCCTCGACCAGAACGGCTATCTGGTCAACGGCGCCGGCTATTACCTCATGGGCATTCCGGTCGACTCGACCACCGGCAACCTGACCGGCAGCGTGCCGACCATGCTGCAATTCCAGAACGGCTTCCTGCCGGCGCAGCAGACATCGGAAATCGACTATCGCGCCAACCTCGCCAGCTATCCGAAGACGGTCGATTCCGATCCGACCGTGCCCGGTTCGGAACTGCTCAACCCGTCGAATTTCACCGCCAACCCAGTCAATGGTGCGCCGGCCGTCGCCAAACTCATCGGCAGCGGCGCCGGAATTTCGCCCGACGCGGCGGCGGTGATGACGGCCTCGGCCGACCTCTCGGCCCTGTCGGCGCCGGCCGGCAACCTGGTGATCAACGGCACGTCGATTGCGATCGCCGCCGCCGATAACGCCACCGCGGTGATGACCAAGATCAACCTGCAGACCGGCACCACGAAGGTCGGCGCAACGATCGATCCTTCCGGCCATCTCGTTCTCACCGGCACCGACGCCAAGACCAATATCCAGATCGGCGGCGCGAGCACACTCGCCCTCATGACGAGTCTCGGCGTTTCGGTCGGCACCACCAACGCCACCAATATCGTGACGCAAGGCAAGGCGGCGAACGGCCAGACGCTGGTCTTCACCGTCGGCGCCAATGCGCCGCTGACGATTACCTTCGGCGCCAGCAACGTCATGACGCTGGGCGACTTGAACATCGCGCTCGGCGCGCTGGTCGGTGGCACCGCGACCGCCAACGCCTCGACTGGCGACATCACCGTCACGTCATCGACGACCACCGACACGATCACCGTCGGCGGCACCGCGACGGCGCGCAATTTCGGCATTCGCACCGCCTCGTCGCTGCCGTCCAATAACACGGTGGTGGGACAGGACGTGACGTCGTTCCTCTCCGAGAGCATCTCGGGCGGCGCGGTCACCGCCTACGACACGTCCGGCTCGGCCGTGAACGTCCAGATCCGCTGGGCCAAGGTCGACTCATCGTCGCTCGGCGGCGCCCACAAAGATACATGGAACATGTTCTACCAGACCGATTCCGCGGCGACCGGTTCGCAGGCGGCCTGGCAGAACGCCAACACCGATTATACGTTCACCGCCAATGGCAAATTGAGCCCCGCGGTCAACTCGATCATCCTGACCAATGTCGTGGTCGATGGCGTCACCTTGGGCGACGTCCGCATGGTGCACTCTACCGACGGCATCACTCAATATGCCGATGCCAACGGCACCGTTCAGGTCAACCAGATGCAGCAAAACGGCTACGCCGCCGGCCAGTTGCAATCGGTGGCGGTCAACGACAAGGGCCGCATCGCCGGCACCTATTCAAACGGCCGCACTGTCGACCTTGCCGAAATCACGCTGGCCAACTTCTCCGGCGCCAACATGCTGAAGAAAAAAGACGGCGGCGCCTTCGAAGTGACGGCCGAATCCGGCTCGGCGACTTACGGGGCGAGCGGAAAAATTCTCGGCTCGTCGCTGGAAGGCTCCAACACCGATATCGCCGACGAATTCACCAAGCTGATCGTCACGCAGCAGGCCTATTCGGCCAACACCAAGGTCATCACCACCACCAATCAGATGGTTCAGGATCTCCTGAACATGCTGCGATAGGCCGGCAAGTCTCGCGCCGGAAATAGAAAGAGTAGCGGCCTGCCATGGGTCTGTCTCAGGCACTCATCTCAGCGATCTCGGGGCTGAACGCCAACCAGTCCTCGCTGGCTCTGGTGTCGGCCAACGTCGCCAATGCCGGAACGGCGGGCTATGTTCGCAAGACTTCGAATCTGGTCGCGGTTTCCGGCAGCGGCACCGGCGTCAGCGTCCGCGTCGCCAGTGTTCAGCGCGAGCTCGATTCGTATGTGCAGCGGCAGTTGCGCGTGGAAAATTCCGGCGCCAGTTACGCCACGACCCGGTCGCAGATGTTGAATCAGCTGCAGGGCGTTTACGGCCAGCCCGGATCGGACTCCGCGCTGGAGACGATATTCAACAACTTCACTTCGTCATTGCAGGCGCTAAGCGGCAGTCCCGACGATGTCGCGGCGCGATCGTCCGTCGTCAGCGCCGGCCAGCTTCTGACGCAACAGCTCAACAGCATGACCACCAGCATTCAGGGTCTGCGCGAGAATGCCGAACTGGGCATTTCCGATGCTGTCTCTCAAGTCAATGATGCATTGACGCATATCGCACAGCTCAATACGCAACTCGAGGCGACGACCACGATCGACGCCTCCGCTGCCAATATGCTGGATCAACGCGACGCCTATATCGACAAGCTGTCGAAGCTAATGGACATCAACGTCATCAAGGGCGACCAAAGCCAGTTGACGATCTACACCAACACCGGCATTCAGCTGGTCAGCGACAAGGCCGGATCAATAAGCTTCAGCCCGCAAGGTTCAATGTCGGCGACCACGCAGTGGAGCGCCGACCCGAATATACGCCAGGTCGGCACGCTGACGCTGACCACCGCCAATGGCAGCAATGTCGATCTGATCCAGTCGCACGCCATCCGCTCCGGTTCGATCGCAGCCTACCTCCAACTGCGCGACCAGGACCTGGTGCAGGCGCAGGCCCAGATCGACGCGGTCGCAGCCGCCATGTCGAGCGGGCTGTCCGATAAAACAACGGCCGGTGCCGCCGTCACGTCAGGCGGCCAAAGCGGTTTCGACCTCGATATCAGTGGGCTTTCGACCGGCAACAAGATTACCGTCAATTATACCGACTCGCTGACCAATACGGCGCGCACGATTGACCTGACCTGGCTTTTTTGAACCAAGCGATGTGAGAGAATAGCTTGGAAAGGAGCTTGGACATGCCAAAGAAGAGGTTTAATGCGGAGCAGATTGTGACGCTGCTTCGCCAGATTGAAGTGTCGATGTCGCAAGGCAAA
>CAITJJ010000215.1 GCA_903892675.1 uncultured Hyphomicrobiales bacterium
CGCTGGCGCCGGCTCGAACTCGACCGCCGAGGCGGTCGATTTCTCCAGGCATGCCGAGACGGCCGGCGCCGACGCCGTGCTGATCGTCACGCCGTACTACAACAAGCCGACGCAGGAAGGCATGTACCAGCACTTCAAGGCGATCAACGACGCCATCGGCATTCCGATCATCATCTATAATATTCCCGGCCGCTCCGTGATCGACATGTCGGTCGACACCATGAAGCGCCTGTTCGATTGCAAGAACATCGCCGGCGTCAAGGACGCCACCGCCAACATGGTGCGCGTCTCGCAGCAGCGCGCCGAACTGGGCGAGGGCTTCAATCAACTGTCCGGCGAAGACGGCACCTGTCTCGGCTTCATGGCGCATGGCGGCCATGGCTGCATCTCGGTGACGTCGAACGTCGCGCCGCGGCTGTGCGCCGAATTCCAGAGCGCGTGCCTCAAGGGCGACTACGCCACTGCACTTAAACTCCAGGACAAGCTGATGCCCTTGCACCAGCACCTGTTCGTCGAGACCAATCCTTCGCCCGCCAAGTATGCGCTGTCCCTGCTCGGCAAGATCTCGGACGAAGTGCGGCTGCCGATGGTGCCTTTGTCGGACAAGTCGAAGGCGATCGTGCGCGATGCCATGGTGCATGCCGGGCTGATCAATTAGACGCGCAAGGCGGCGCAAGGTGAGAGTGGACGATGCTTGAGGAATTCAAGAAATTCGCGCTGCGCGGCAACGTCGTCGATCTCGCCGTCGGCGTCATCATCGGCGCCGCCTTCGGCAGCATCGTCGCATCGCTGGTCGGCGACATCATCATGCCCCTGATCGGGGCGCTGACGGGCGGGTTGGACTTCTCGAACTACTTCCTGCCGTTGTCCGCCAAGGTCACGGCCGACACTTTAATTGAGGCGAAAAAGCAAGGCGCTGTATTGGCTTATGGCACCTTTTTGATGATAACGCTTAACTTTATGATCATCGCTTTCGTGCTGTTTCTGGTGATCCGGGCGCTCGGCCAACTCATAAAAAAGGAAGCCGCGAAGGCCCCGACTTTGTCGAAGCAGGAAATGCTGCTGAGCGAAATCCGCGACCTGCTGAGGAAGCCGTAATCGGCTCAGACCGCGCCCCGGCGCCGGCGCTTGGCGCGCGCGCCAATATAAATCAAGCAACTTGCCGCGTACCGGTATAGACTCATTCACAGGGCGCGTTACGCGCCAAATCGCACTTTGTTAGCGGTCGCCCGTTCGTGGCGCCGGCTTAAAAAAATTCTCCGCGCTGCGACACCGCGGATCGGGCATTTCGCCGATTCACATCCGGATTTGTCATCCGCATTCGCTGGTCCCGCATCGCGCGGGACCAATCGACCGCTGTCATCCGTCTGTCAGATACCGGACAGACGGCGGTTCCTGTGTGGCTTAAGGCTTTCATCAATTGTGGCGGCACGCCCCCTCGGAGCGCGTGCACTTTTTCCGCCGTCGGCCGCTCGACCGATCGGGCGGGAATAAGAATATGGAAGTCCCCCAATTGGGCGTGTCCAACCGGATTCTCGATTCACTGCCAGCCGCCGAAGGCGCGCTGCTCAAGCCGCAACTCAAGACCTTTGCCATGGTGCAGGGCACGCTGTTGCAGGAGCAGGGCGACCAGATCAGTTACATCTATTTTCCGATGAGTGGGATGATCTCGCTGCTTGCGGTGATGAAGCAGGGACAATCCGTGGAAATCGCCACCGTCGGCCGCGAAGGCGCGGTTGGCGCCATGTCGGGCTTCGGCCCGCGTCACGCCTTCACGCGCGGCATCGTGCAGGTCGAAGGCTCGGCTGCGCGCATCTCGACCGCGCATTTCCACGAAGCGATGAAAAAGAGCGCGACGCTGCGCGAGACTATCGTTCGCTATAACGAGGGCCTGCTGGCGCAGGTGCAGCAGACGGCAGCGTGCAACGCGCTGCACGATCTCGAGCAGCGGCTGTGCCGCTGGCTGCTGCAGACCCAGGACCGCGCCGGCGGCGACATGATTACGCTGACGCACGAGTTCCTGTCGCAGATGCTGGCGGTGCGGCGCACCACCGTCACTCTGGTGGCTCGCGGTCTGCAAAAGTCCGGCGCCATCGAATACAAGCGCGGCAAGATCAGGATCGTCGACCGCCGCAAGCTCGAGAAGCGAGCCTGCGAATGCTACAAGGTGGTCAGCCAGCAGATCGACCAGCATTTGCCGGGCGCCAAAGGCTAGGCGGCCGCGCACGAAAAGTCAGTCTGCCAATCAGCCGCGCGCGCAGCCCGGCTGCTTGAGTTGCAGCGTAAAGACCTGTTTGCCACGCTCATCCACGACTTGAACCGACCAATATAACCCGTCAATGCCATTGAATTGCGCGGCGCGGCGGCTAAATGCTTCCGTGCAGGCTGTCGCATGTTCGCGCGCCGCCGCGGCATCGCTAAAGACCAGCCCGCCTGTATCCGGAATCTTGGTCAGCCCGTCGGTCAACTGGAAATAGAATTTGGGCAATGGAGCAGCCCCCCTGCGATACGCAGCCTGACCCACTACTTTGTCGTGTATCATACATAGCTTAAGTCGTTGCCGGTACGATCGTTCCATCTGGCGGGCGGCGGCCTCGCGTGGCATAGCTCCAGGATAAAAGTGGGAAGCTGGATCAAGAATGGCTGCAAAACCGGAGCGCCGCCTCAGGGCGGTCGCTGAAAACCGCAAGGCGCGGTTCAATTTCGAGATCGGCGAGGTGTTCGAGGCCGGCATTGTGCTCACCGGCAGCGAGGTCAAGTCGCTGCGTACCGGCAAGGGCTCGATCGTCGAATCCTATGCCGATGCCAAAGGCGGCGAGATTTGGCTGATCAACGCCAACATCCCGGAATACCTGCAGGCGCACCGCTTCAACCAATTGCCGAAGCGGCCGCGCAAGCTGCTGCTGCAGCAGCGCCAGATCAACTAGCTATCCGGCGCGGTCGAGCGCGAGGGCATGACCATCGTGCCGCTCAAGATCTATTTCAACGACAGAGGCCGCGCCAAGATCGAGATCGCGCTGGCCAAGGGCAAGAAGCTTCACGACAAGCGCGAGACCGAGAAGGCGCGTTCCTGGCAGCGCGACAAGAGCCGCATCATGCGGGACAGGGGCTGAGGCCTAAAGCGCCGCGCTAGCCGGCACGCTTGCAGACAGCTTCGATATTGTTGCCGTCCGGGTCGACGACGAAAGCGGCGTAGTAGTTCGGCGCGTAATCCTTGCGCAGGCCTGGGGGGCCATTGTCTTTGCCGCCGGCGGCTATCGCGGCCTCATAGAAAGCATGCACTTTCTGACGCGTCTTGGCGGCCAGACAAATATGCACCGGCCCCGACAGCTTCGCCTTAACGCCGACGCTGGTGCCGATCCACAGACATGTCTTGTTCGTCGTCGTGCCGTAGCCGACGAAACGTTTCTTCGAGGCCGGCACGGCGAAGTCATATTGCGGCGTCAGGCCCAGAGGCCTGAGCGCGGCGTCGTAAAAGGCGCGGGCGCGGGCGATACTTTTCACCTTGATACCGACGTGATCCAGCATCGTCCGCGCTCCATCGTCTGATTGATTGTCGCGGCTATTGCACCACGCCGCAGGCGATGCGACCGCCGGCCTCGCCGGTCGGATCGGTCTTGTAGTCGTCGCTGCCGGCGTGGATCACGATGGCCGAGCCGTCGGCGTCGAATACCGAATTCGGCTTGCCCTTTTCGAGAGTGATCGCGGCATTGATGGCTTCAACGGTCAGGTCGCCGCTTTGCGGGACATGAAGGTTCGGCATGTCGCCGGCATGCGCGCCATCGGCGGCCAGCAGACCGTGCTTGTGGTTGTCCGGGTTGAAATGGCCGCCGGCGGTGGTGAAGGCGGGGCCTTCGCATTTGCCGACTGCGTGGACGTGAAACGCATGCTCGCCCGGCGGCAGACCCTTGACCGAGACATTGATCAGCACGCCGCGCGGGGTCTGCGTCAGATTGACCGACCCGACTTCCTTGCCCTGTGCATCCTTGAGCGGCGCGCTGGCGGTCTGCGCCGCGGCGGGCAATGCTGCTGCGGCGCACAATAGCGCGGCGATAAGTCCGGTACGAACGAACTGGATTGTCATGGTATCGCTCCCTTTGATTTTTTCGGCATTTCTGGCTGTCGCGCCGTCGGCTTATGTATTAGCGGGGTTGACCCAGAGGCCAACATCACGATTCTGTAACCGGCTCTGCCGGGGATAGGTGCACTATGCTGCCGACCAGACTCGATCATTGCGTTATTCATGTGTCGGAGTGGCAACGCTCCAATACATTCTATACCGAGGTCCTCGGCGCCGAACTGATAACGCGGCCGGGCGGCGGCTTTGCCTATCGCTTCGGCGACAAGCAGCTCAATTGTCATGGACCGGGCGTGCAACCGGCCGAGGTGGCGCGGCTACCTGTGCAGCCTGGCAACAGCGATCTGTGTTTCGAATGGGACGGGCCGATCGAGGACGCGATCGCGCATCTCAAGACCAAGGGGATCGCGGTCGAGCATGGACCGATGACGCGCAACGGCGCCAAGGGACCGGGCACCTCGGTCTATTTCCGCGATCCGGACGGATCGCTGATGGAATTTATGTCATACAAGGACGTTAGATGAACCGGGCGCCCGGCACGCATCGTCCAAACACTTTGCCGCCCAATTCCGGATCACGCTGCAAACAGCCTCGCCGCCGCGCAGCGCGCGGTCAGCCGTCGAGATAGGCCCGCACCTTGGCAAACACGTCGCGGAACATCGGCGGCGTCAGGCGTCCGGTATTGGTGTTGTAGCGCGAGCAATGATAGCTGGAAAACAACGCGATGCTTTTGCCGTCCGGCGGCGCCAGCATGTTCTGCCCCGCGTGTTTGAACGGCATGGCCGATTTTCTGGCGCCGAAGGCGGTCAGCACGCTCGCATGCGCGATGCCGCCTAGCGCGACGATGGCTTTCAGCTTCGGCATCTCGGCAATGGTCGGCATGAGATAATCGCGGCAGGTGTTGATCTCGGCCGGCAGCGGCTTGTTCTCCGGCGGCACGCAGCGAACCGCATTGGTGATGCGGCAGTCGGTCAGCGTCAGCCCGTCGTCGATGCGCGCATCGAACGTGCCTTTGGCGAAACCGTATTCGCCGAGCGTCGCGTATAAAAGAACGCCAGCATAATCGCCGGTGAATGGCCGCCCGGTGCGGTTGGCGCCCTGCACACCGGGCGCAAGGCCGACGATCAGCAGCCTCGCGTCGTTTGGCCCGAAGGAGGGCACCGGCGCATTGAACCAGGTCGGCTCCTTGGCGCGGCAGGCCAGGCGATAGGCGACCAGACGCGGACAGCGCGGACAATCCCGCCCGGGCTTGGAAAGCTCAGGCTTGACCGCGGCCGCCGCCATCGTCGCGCTCTTACTCGTAGTTTTCGTCGTCGTCCTCGACGCCGGCGCCGGCGCGCTGCGGCGCACCGGTCGGGCGTTGCAGGAAGGCCGGGTGCTGGCCGGGCTCGGCGGGATGTGCGCGCACCGGGCGCTCGGACGGATCGCGGCCGATCTTGTTGCGCAAGGTGATGATGTCGGTGAACACGTCGGCCTGGCGGCGCAGTTCGTCGGCGACCATCGGCGGCTGGGTGGTGACGGTCGAGATCACGGTGACGCGCACGCCCTTGCGCTGCACGGCTTCGACCAGCGAGCGGAAATCGCCGTCGCCGGAGAACAGCACCATGTGGTCGATCGTGCCGGCGATCTCCATGGCATCGACCGCGAGTTCGATGTC
>CAITJJ010000216.1 GCA_903892675.1 uncultured Hyphomicrobiales bacterium
ACAGCGAAGATAATCTGCCGCTGTTTGCAAAGCCTTCGCCGACGCTAGCGACCAACGCAAATGCTGAACCCGACGTCTCTCTCCCGCCCATGCCGCTCGGCGAGGAAGTCGTCAACGATTATCGTTTCCTGCGCCTGTCGCTGCGCGCGCATCCGGCGCAATTCCTGCGCGCCGATCTCAGCCAGCGCGGCATCATCCGCAACGAGACGCTGCGCACGATGGCCACCGGCTCACGCGCGCGCATTTCCGGCCTGGTCACCTGCCGGCAGCGACCGGGCTCGGCCAAGGGCGTGGTGTTCATGACCATCGAAGACGAAAGCGCCGTCGCCAATGTCATTGTCTGGCCGACGATTTTCGAACGGGTGCGGCCGGTGGTGCTGGGCGCGCGCTATGTCGCGGTCAGCGGCCGGGTGCAATCCGAGGCCGGCGTCATTCATGTGGTCGCCGAGCAACTCGAGGACCTCACAGTGTGGCTGGCGCAGCTGGCCGAACATGGCGCCGACATCGAAGGTCTTGATATTCAAGTTCTTGCCCGCGCCGACGAAGTGCGCCGGCCGATCGAGGATCACCGCGAGGCGCGGGCGATGGGCGCGCGGCATGGCAAACTGGTGCAGCTGATGCGCGAGATGCCGGAGCTGGCCGGCGATCTCGATGTCACCGCGCGCGGCTCGGCGCACGCGCCGACAAAGCGAACCGTCCAACGCTAGCCGTCATCTCGGCACCACGTCGCCGCGCCCGACATTGATGCGGTCGGCTTCCAGCGCGCCATTGGGCTTCTGCTTCACCCGCAGGATCGCCACCTTGGCGCCGACCTTCAGTTCGCCGCGCTCGCCGGCCGAATAGGCGAGAATGGTGGCGTCCGGCGGCACCACGATCTTCTTCTCGCCGTCCTTGTATTTGACCGTCAGCATCTGGCCTTCGACGCCACCGACGGTCTCGGCCACCGTTGCATTGGTCATGGTGCTGTTCGGCATGCGGTCCCACGGCCGGAAACCCTCGCCGGTGCCGCGCTGGCTTTCGGCGAACACCGTCACCTGGATGGCGCGCTGGCTGCCGTCCGGCTGCGGCATGGCGCCGACGCCAATGAAAGCGCCGGGCTTGAGATCGGCAAGCGTGCCCTTGCTGACGCCGAACACTGCGGCATTTTTGGTGAGTTCGACCTCGAACGTGCCGCCGCCTTCATAAGGCCGGATCAGCACGCCGGCCTCGTCGACGCGCTCGATAACGCCGGCGATGCGCGGCGGCGGTGGTGGCAATTGCGCGGCCGCGAACGCCGTCCCGGCGAGCAACAATGCAACCGCGGCCATAAATGCTTTCATCGCCTGCCTCCGCCGCCCGAATGCCGTCCGCTTCACGCCAAGCTATCACATAGCCGGCACGAGGTTGCGGCCGACATAAAGCGTCTTGCCCAGCACCGAGCCATCCGCCTGCTTATCCCAGCCGAAGATGATGATCTGCGCGCCGGCTTTCAGTTCGTCCTTGCTGCCGGGCGCCGCCGCCGCGATTCCGGTCTGCGGCGTGACCACGACTTTCTTTTCGCCGTCCTTGTATTTCACCGTCAGCACATCGCCATCCTTGGCGGTCACCATGTCCGCGACATAGGCATTGGTCATGGTGCTGTTGGCCGGTCCATCCCAGGGACCATGCCGGTCCGCCACCACGCCGCGCTGCGCCGGCAAGAACATGTGAATGGAATAGGCCTGGATGCTGCCGTCAGCCTGCGGAACGCCGGCAATGCCGATGAAGCTGTCCGGCTTGATATCGGCCAAAGTCGCCTTGACCAAAGCCGACACGCGCACGTCGTCGGCGAGCTTGACGGTCAGCATCGCGCCGTCGCGGGTCTTGAGCGAGAACGTCGCGCCGTCCACCTTTTCGATCTGGCCGCGGATGCGGCCGGGCTGCTGAGCCAAGGCCGCGCTTTGGATCAGCAATAAAGCCGCCGCGAAGGCCAGCGTGAGCCTGCGAGTCATCGTGTCCCTCCCCTGTGGGCTTTAAAGTCCCATCAGGGCGAATAACCCCGCGCCGCTCTATTTATTCCGGGGATTCTTGCGATCGCCGCCGCGCGGCTCCATCGTCACCTTGGGCGAGGGCCGCGCCGCCGCCGGTTTGACAACCGGCTTGGGCGCCGCCGATGCCGCGAGATCGGCCTCGACCAGTGCGCGCAGCTCCGGCGTCACTTCCGGCTTGACGCCGAACCAAAGCGTGAAGCCGCGCACCGCCTGATGCAGCAGCATGCCGAGCCCGTCCGCCGTGCGCAGGCCGCGTTCGCGCGCCGCCGCCAGGAGGCTGGTCTCGAGCGGCGCATAGACCAGATCGGCCACAACCATCGACGCCTGGCAACGCAGATTGATCTCCAGCGGCGGCTGGCCGACCATGCCGAGCGAGGTGGTATTGACGAGAAGCCCGGCGCCGCCGAGAAGCCCGGTCATCTCGTTCCAGTTGGCCGGAACGACACGCGCGCCGAACGCCTTGCGCAAGGCTTCGGCCCGCTCCAGCGTACGGTTGACGACGTAAACATGCTGCACGTCGCGCTGCAGCAGTCCGTACACGACAGCGCGCGCGCCACCGCCCGCGCCCAGCACCATGGCGCTGTCCAGCCCGCGGTCCCAGCCCGGCGTCGCCGCGTCGAGATTGGCGAGAAAACCCTCGACGTCGGTATTGGTCGAGCGCAGCTTCTCGCCGTCGAGCCACAGAGTATTGGCGGCGCCGACGCCCTTGGCGCGATCGTCCGGCTGCGACAGTTCGAGCGCCACCTGCTTGTGCGGCACCGTGACGTTGCAGCCGACATAGCCATGCGCACGCAGATGCGTGATGAATTCGCCAAACTGCTCCGGCGCCACCGGCTCCTTGCGGTATTCGGCATCGATGCCGTGCTGCGCGATCCAGTAATTGTGAATCAACGGCGAGCGCGAATGGCCGGCCGGCCAACCGATGACGCAGACTGCCTTACGCTCGCTCATTGCTCGTTCACCACTGTATTACGCAACGTGCCGATTTCCGGAACAGAAATTTCGATCGTGTCGCCGGCCTTCAGCCAGGTCGGCGGGTCGGTGCGCGGACCGGTCTTGACCGGTGTGCCGGTGACGATGATGTCGCCGGCCTTAAGCGTCATGAAGGTGCTGACATAGGCGATCAAATCCGAAAACGATTTGATCATGCTGGCGGTCGTATCGTCCTGCGTGATCTCGCCATTGATCTTGACGGTGATATGCAGCGGCATTGTCAGATCGATTTCGTCGGCGGTCACCAGCCAGGGGCCGATGCTGCCGGTGGCGTCCCAGTTCTTGCCCTGCGTGACATTGAATTTGCCGTGCCTGATCCAGTCGCGGATGGTGCCTTCGTTGCACAGAGTGACGCCGGCGACGTGGCTGAGCGCATCGGCCTGCGCGATGCGCCGCCCGGGACGGCCGATCACCAGCGCGATCTCGCCTTCGTAATCGAGCTGTTCGGATTCGAACGGCCGCAGGATGGGTCCCAGATGCGGGCTGAGCGAGCCCGGCGCGCGATAGAACATGCTCGGATACTTCGGCACGTCCTGATCGCCGTAATCGGCGTTGCGGTTGGCGTAATTGATGCCGATGCACAGGATTTTCTCCGGCGCCACCACCGGCGCCAGCCATTCCACTTCGGATGCGGGAAAATCGGCGCGTACGCCCTGCACTGCCGCGCGCGCGACGTCGAGGCCGTCGTCGCGCAGCAGATCGAGCACGCTGTTGAAACGCGGCGCCAGCCGGGACTTGAGATCGACGACGCCGAGCCCAGCCCCGTCACCAACCACGGCGCCAAAGCTGTCCCGGCCGCGCACTTTATAGCTTGCGAGTTTCATCGGCTGTCCAGACCTTTGCCATCCCGCCACGCAACGCAGAGCGTTGCCATCGCACCACGCAACGCAAAGCGGCATGGAATCCCCGGCGGTTCGGCGCTATGGTAGCCGCCGGCCGCGCCCGCAGCATGTATTCTGCGCCCGCGAGGCCGTCAACGCCGGGGTAGGCCAGGCGACAGGAAAGCCACTTTACGCCAGGAAGCTCATGCCGCACATTATTGCAGAATATTCCGCCAATCTCGAAGACGCCCTTGACGTTGCCGCTTTGGTCGCCGACCTGCATCAGGCGGCGATTGACTCGCAGGTGGCGGAACTAGTCGGCATCCGCAGCCGCGCGGCGCGCTGCGAGCATTTCCGCGTCGCCGACGACAACCCGGCCAACGGCTTTGTGCATATCACCGCGCGGATGCGGCGCGGCCGCCCCGAAGCGGCGCGCAAGGCGCTCGGCGCGGGGTTGCTCGCCGCCGCCGACAAGCGGCTGGAACATGTGTATCCCAAGCATCCGATCGGCCTCACCGTCGAGGTGCAAGAAATCGATCCGGACATGACATTCCGCCGCAATACATTGCGCGAGCGCGCCGGCATGCCGCCGGTCGGCGCGGCGTGATCTCATCATAGTATCGCATCCAACCGCGCCGCTTCGCGGCGCACCCGATTGTCACCGCATCGATATCGTCAAACTTCCAGGATCCCCATGAAATCCATCTTTATCGATTGCAACGATCAGCTCGATCA
>CAITJJ010000217.1 GCA_903892675.1 uncultured Hyphomicrobiales bacterium
CACGCTGTGGCGCAGATCGACATGGCCGTTGCCGTCGAAATCGACGCCGTACTTCACATAAGACGACGGCAGGAACTGCGTCTGGCCGATCTCGCCGGCAAAGGCGCCGATCAAATCGCGCAACGGCAGATCGCCGCGCTGCACGATCTGCAAGGCCGCGATCAACTCGCCCTGGAACAATTCGGTGCGCCGGCAATCATGCGCGAGCGTCGCCAGAGTGCGCACCACCGGCAGCTTGCCCATGTCGCCGCCGCCATTGTCGGTTTCCAAAGTCCAGATCGCCATCACCAGCTCTTTCGGCACGCCCGAACGCTGTTCGATGCGCGCCAGCAATTGCGCGTGCTTCACCATCAATGATTTGGCGCGCTTGATGCGGGCCGGGATGACGCGGGTGCGCGCGTATTCCTCAAAACTTTTGCGGAAGGTGTAGCGCTGGCGCCGGTCGAAATCGAGCACGGTCGCATCCGGCGCAATGCCGGCGAAGGCCTGGTCGATGATGCCGCGCGACACGCCGGCGGCCTGCGCCTCGCGCGCCATCGCGCCGATGAAGGTGGAAAAATCGCCGCCGCATTTGGCGGCGTAAGCCGGCAGTGCGGAAGCCAAGGAGAGCAGGAGAACGGCGAGCGAGCGACGGATCATGGCGGGCCCCTATATAAAAGCGGATCGTTATGACACGGCGCAAGGGGCCGCGAAAGGCGGCGCAAGGGACCGCGAAAGGCAGGATGCCGCTCACTTATCGTCACGCTCCGCGTCCATCTGCGCGATCCGCTCGCGCACCATGCGCTGGAATTGCGCCAGGGCGCACGCGGACTGCTCAGGGTTCACCGGCTTGGTGCGCTGTTTTCCATTGGAGCAACTGCCGCGCGGCGCGCGACAACCGCGCGCGCGTTTGCAGGCGCGCTCGCGACAGGAACGCCAGCGATGCAGGCGATCGCCGATGAGCTGGCTGATCCGCCGCGCCAGCGCGTGACGCAGCGCGTCCATATCCTCGGGCTTGTCGTCGTCCGCGTCGCTGATTTGCGGCGCGGCTTGCGCGGCGGCGCGCGCTTTGCGGGCTGGCATAAAAATTCTCCTTTGTGCCGGGGCATGTTTGTTCATTGCCGCGCGCCGAAACGGCGCCGGGCTATGCACGCGGACCCTCGCAACGGAAATAACGCGAGGGTGTGGAGCGCCGAAAGGCGCGGCCACCTTGTCCATCCGCCGCCGCTCCTTGCGAAGCTTCGACGGACCGCGCTCTTTTGCGAGAGAGCGCGTCGCCTTCCGGCGCTCCACATGTGGCGATTTCAGTCCCCGGGGCCGTAGCTTCCGGGCGGGCGCGGGGGCCTCGTGGCCTCCCTTGAGCCGGCCGGCTTTCGCCAGCCTTGGCACCCGCCTCGTCCAGCCATTCAAGGCAGATCCCCGTAGTGGGACCGGACGGCGACCCGAGGCCTCCCGGGTGCGGGGTTACGAGCCCCGCCCGCGGGCGCCACGCCTCCCCCACGTCCAGCGAGCGTCTGCAGAACGCCCCTCGCTTTGGGGAATACAAGCCTAGGTATATATACTGGTAGGAATGGAGTCAAGGGGCTATTTTAGCTACTCGTAGCCCAATGTCGCACGGCAATAGCGGTCAATTAGCACCTAACAAGGGTTCAGCGGCGGGTTCGACGAAGTAGGCCATCGGCACACCCGACAAGTGCCTCTCAGAACTCGACATCAGGAGCAGCCGGTTGACCGTGTTGTCCTGTATGCCGCCCGGAGGGAAGACGCACGAGATGCGTCCCTCCTTCACGGGCGAGCCCGACTTTTTGAACCCGGCCTGCGCCGCGGCATGTGCTTTGGCGAACCGGCCGACCAACTGGGCCTCGCGATTGGGCTTCGCCCCGCGCTCTTCGAGGTTGGAAAGATACTTGAATAGATCCCGAAACAAATCCGGGTAGCCGATGTCCGTCTTATCGAACGCAGCGGCGACCACGTCAGTCGCGTTCTGGGGAAACGCGAACTTCGTGCGCTCGATATCGCGCACGAGCGTGGCAAGGCCGGGAGTTGCCGCCTTGAAACGTTCCCGCATAGCGCCCCGGATTTCAGTCCAACGGAAGGGGCTGTCCGTGACGATGCAGGCCCCGGTCGCCTGGGCCAAGTACATCGTCATCTCGAAGTTCGGGGCAAGCTTGAACATATTCATTTGCCCGCCGCCTTTGCCGCCTTCCAGGGAGCCTTCCTGAAGGACGGCTAAGGGGTCGAGCTCGCGCTGCCGCACGTTGTAGCGCATCGCCGACTCGACCTGCTCCTCATCCAGATGCGGCATGAGCGTCTGAATTTGCCGGCGCATCGCGTCTGACGGCATCAGCATGATGCTGCGGCGGTTGTCTTCGTCCATTTGCTTTTTCAGGCGAGGTTCTTGCTTCGGGTCAAGCCGCAGTCCGGTGGAGCGATCCTCAGCCATCCGCATCATCTGCTCGCGAAGGTGGTAATCGAAGTCGCACGGGTCTGGTATGAGGTTGACCATGCCTACATCAACGAGCGGCATGACGTTCATGAAGAACAGAACCGTCTTCAGGAATTCTTGCCGGTACGACTTCGGATTTTCCGTCGGACGGTACTTCTTATTCATCGCGCCGGAGTGGACGAACGGATGCGCCACAATGAGCTCGCCGAAGTATAACGGCGCAGCCAGCACGAAGTCCGTTATCGACGACGGGTGGATGGAGCCGGTGTAGACCGCACGCGGTTCTCCGTCGGGCTTCGGCAGCAGCGCGAGCAGATCGGTCTCAAGCGGCCACAGCGCTTCGTAGAGCTCGTAAATCTTGCTGATCTTGTCGTCAGTGAGCTCGCGGCGAATCTGTATCCAGTCTTTTCCGGACTCGAGCTCCAAGACGTTCACGATGCCATTTCGGAGCATCAGGTTTCGCTCGCGGATGCTCTTCTCGTTCCAAGATGGCCGTAGCGCCTCTGGCTTGGGTTGGCAGCAGTCCTTGAACGATTTTCCACGGCCGCATCCGCAGTAATCGCCGGGCCGCAAGGGCTTCTCCGGTGCCTTATTGAGCAGGAATTCGCGCGGCTTCTCGGTCCGGCCGAACTCGTCCTGATAGTGGACATCGCCGCTCTCGTACTTCACGAATATCTCGCCGCCGAAGTCGAACAGGCCGCGCTCCGGGGGAAGCAGCGTTTTGCGGAGATCAGTCCACGGCTGTGTGACGGTCTTTTCCGGATACAGCCATTCCTTGCGCCCGGCGCCGATAAAGCGGCGCGCTCGCTTCTTGATGATGAAGTTGATTTGCGTGACTTCCTGCGCGCTGAGCTTTCGCGAGCGTATGAACGCGTCAATCTTGGTCAGCGACTGCCGGAAGTTGCGCGGGAAGGTTCGCTTCTCGAGCGGGCCGGTGCTCGGGTTCTTCGCGTATTCTAGGTTCGTAAGGATCAAGCAATGGTCGCGGTCCATCGGGTATATCGTCTGCGACCCCCGCAACGCTATCCCGGGATCAAGCGGGTACGCACACGCCTCATCCGTGGGAGGTACGGCGTGGTTGTAGATCGTCACAGGATGGTCGCTGGTAATGAACTTCACGTCGGAGTCTTCAGCAGAGACGATCTCGCGTACGCCGCCAGCCCAGATCGTGCAATGCAGCATGCGGATGCCCTGCATTTCCAACATCAGCTCGTTCTGCGTTAGAGCAGGATACTGAGCCTGCAGCCATTCCAAGCCTTTCGGCGTGCGGATTTTCTGAATATCGAGGAATTCAAAAAAGGTTTGGAAATGCTGGTGCCATTCGTTCATGTCCGTGCCAATGAACGCGCGGACAGCTTTTGAGCCCCTGCCATCGACATCGCCGAACAGTCGGCGCTCGATCTCGTCGTTGACGGACGTTCCGAAGAAGGTCGAGTACAAGTCCGTTTGAAAGAACGCCTTGGAAGTCGGCGTGTCATTCCACGCGCCGTTCTGGGTGATCACGCGCCCGTCGGGAAGGACTTTCTGGTCCGGGGTCATGTCGACGTAGGCAAGCGACTTCCGGCCGGGCTCGAAGAAGCCCTCCTGATACCATTGCGGGACGTAGTGGTTGTCTCTCGTGACCGACATCGCAGCGATTCGTTTTACGTTGCGGCACCAACGCACTAACGCCGGCGAACTAAAGGCAACAGCCCGTAGGGCGGATTAGCGCAGCGTAATCCACCGTTCCGATACGAAATGGTGCTTGCGCTTCCGCCTATGCTCTTCGAGCTTCGGCGAAAGGCTACTCGCCCTACACGCTTCGGACTACTCCGCCGCGACCTGCGACAGCTCGCCGGCTTTGCGCATTTCCATATAGAGATTGATGGGGTCGAGATCGAAGCCGTTCGGCCATGTCGGAGCGCCCATTTCGACAAAGGCGCGGGCAAAATATTCGGGCGTCTTGAGCGGCTCGACCATCGTTCCGCCGCTGGCGACGAGACCTGACAAATCGCGCACGCCCTCGCTGCCGTCGGTGAAGCGTAGCCACAGGCAATAGCCTTCGAGCGGACGAAGGCGCAGCACGTCGACCATCGGCAGGTCCTGCATCGATACGTCATTCGTCGGCATCGGGACCGGCAACCTTTTCCAGCGGCTGATGCGCCTGGGCGCGCCGCCAATTTTCTTCCAATTCTGCGCGCCGCGCCAGTGCCCAGGCGCGCACCATGCGCGTCGCCAACGGCGGCAACTCGCCGGCAATGGTTTCGCCGTCAGACAACCGCACCAAAGCCCGTGCCCGACCATAGCGCGCATGCAGATGCGGCGGATTATGGTCGTCGTAGAACATCTGAATTGCGATGCCGTAGAACCATGCAATCGTCGGCATCTGATTAATCTAGCATAGGTTGCAGCGCGCCGGAAGCAGTTGCGCGGGGATGACCGGAGAGAGTGGTGGCGCTACACTCCGCGCCTCACCTGACTTCTCACCCCCACCCCACCGCCGGAGCCACCTCATGCCCAAAGGTTACTGGATCACTTTCTATCGCGAGATCAGCGACCCCGAGAAGCTCGCCGCCTATGCCAAGCTCGCGGGGCCGGCGACGGCGAAGTTCGGCTCCAAATATCTCTGCCGCGGCACCGCCGCGATGGCCTACGAGGCCGGGCAGAAGGAGCGCGTCGTCATCACCGAATTCGAAAGCCTCGCCAAGGCGATCGCCGCGCATGACTCGGCCGACTACCAGGCGGCGGTCAAGGTGCTCGGCGACGGCGCGGTGCGCGACGTGCGGATGATCGAGGGGCTGGAGTAACCCGGCCCCGTGCTATCATCGTCTTGCCGGCATCGGCCGGTCTGAAAAGGCAGGAGCACCCCATGAAGGCCAGGACAAAGGCGCTGTTCGCCGCCGGCGCCGCGCTGATCGCGCTTGGCGCGCCCGCGCGCGCCGACGCCATTGACGGCGACTGGTGCCGTGGCGACGGCAAGCGCATGTCGATCCACGGACCGGCCATCGTCACCCCCGGCGGCGGCAAGACGCAAGGCGACTACTCGCGTCACGCCTTCGCCTATGTCATCCCGCCGGGCGAGGCCGGCGCCGGCAACAACGTCGCCATCACGCTGCTCGGCGAACACCTGGCGCATGCGCGCGAGGGCGCAGCCGGCGCGGTGCAGGAATGGCGGCGCTGCCAGCCGGGCATCAGCTGACGCCGCGCGACGTGGGACAACGCAAAAACGGCGGGCTTTGCGGCCCGCCGTTTTGCGTTTGAATGTGACGCGGTTCAGTTGTCGAGGAACGACCGCAGCTTGCGCGACCGCGACGGATGCTTGAGCTTGCGCAAAGCCTTTGCCTCGATCTGGCGAATGCGTTCGCGCGTCACCGAGAACTGCTGGCCGACTTCTTCCAGCGTGTGGTCGGTGTTCATGCCGATGCCGAAGCGCATGCGCAGCACGCGCTCTTCGCGTGGCGTCAGCGAGGCGAGCAC
>CAITJJ010000218.1 GCA_903892675.1 uncultured Hyphomicrobiales bacterium
TCTCGATCCGAAGAAGCTCGACTGCCTCAAGGGCCTGCGCATGCTTGATATCGGCTGCGGCGCCGGCATCCTGTCGGAGCCTCTGGCGCGGCTGGGGGCGTCGATGGTCGGCGCCGACCCGGCCGAGGAGAATATCGAGGCGGCGCGGGCGCATGCCGAGGCGACCGGCGTCAGCGTCGATTACCGCGCCACCACGGCCGAGGCTTTGGCCGAGGCCGGCGAGCAATTCGACATCGTGCTGGCGATGGAAGTGGTCGAGCATGTCGTCGACGTGCCGGCCTTCGTCGAAAGCTGCGCCGCGATGGTCAAGCCCGGCGGGCTGATATTCGCGGCGACAATCAACCGCACGCTGAAGAGTTTCGCGCTCGCCATTGTCGGCGCCGAGTATGTGCTGCGCTGGGTGCCGCGCGGCACGCACCAATGGGATAAGTTCGTCAAGCCGGAAGAACTCGAACTGGCCCTGGAAGATGCCGGCCTCGACGTCATCGGCGAGCGCGGCGTGATTTACAATCTGATTGCTGACCGTTGGCAATTGTCGTCCGACATGGACGTGAATTACATGGTGGTCGCGTCGCGGCCGGCATCCAAAGGAAAACAGGCATGATCCTCGAACTGGTCGAATTCAATTCGCCGAAGGGCTGGACGCGCCAGCAGGTGGCCGAGGACGCACGCCACGTCATCGGCAAGTGGCAGGGCAACAAGGAATTGCTGCGCAAGCATTTCCTGCTTGAGCTGAACGGCAAAACCGGCGCCGGCGTCTATATCTGGCCGTCGGTCGATGCCGCGCGGCGCGCGCATAGCGAGGACTGGAAGCAATCGGTCATCAAGCGCACCGGCGCCGCGCCGACCATCCGCTATTTCGATCTGTTCCTGTTGATCGACAACGAGAATGGCACGGTCAGCGAATTCCCGGACGCCGCCGAGATCAAGCCGGCCGCCTAGCGCGCCGGCACGAGATCATCCAAAAAGAAACTTGAACGCAATGCTCTGGGCCGTCTTTACCCTCATCGCCGCAGCCGCGCAGACCGCGCGCAACGCCATGCAGCGCGAACTGACTGCCACGCTCGGCACGGTCGGCGCCACGCATGTGCGCTTCTTGTTCGGCTTTCCGTTCGCGCTGTTTATTTTTCTGCCCGGCGTGATGTATTTTTTCGGCGTCAGCCTGCCGAACCCGCCGGCGATCTTCTGGGCCTGGGTGGTTTTCGGCGCGCTGACGCAAATCGGCGCCACCGCCACGATGCTCTCGGTGATGGGCGAGCGCTCCTTTGTCGTCGCCTACGCCTATATCAAGACCGAGCCGGTGCAGGTCGCTTTGTTCGGTCTGATCTTTCTCGGCGAACATATCGGCATCGGCGCGGCAACAGCGATCTTCATTGCTACGGCCGGCGTCATCGTCATTTCGCTTAAGCCCGGCATCGGCAGCGTCTCGACCACGCGCTCGACTGTCATCGGCATTCTGTCGGGCTCACTGTTTGCGTTGTCGGCGATCGGCTATCGCGGCGCGATCTTGTCGTTGAACACACCGCATTTCGTCATGACAGCGACCTTCACGCTTGCGGTCGGGCTGGTGATGCAGGCGGTGCTGCTGACAGCCTGGCTGGCGTTGCGCGATCCAAACGTGCTGCGCGCCATCGCCAAGGCCTGGAAGCCGTCGCTGCTGGCGGGCTTCATGGGCGCTTTCGCTTCCGAATTCTGGTTTCTCGCCTTCGCCATCGCCTCGGCGGCGAATGTCCGCACTTTGGCGTTGGTCGAAGTGCTGTTCGCGCAAGGCGTGACACGATTCGTCTTCAAACAGCCGACGACAATGCGCGAAGGCTGGGGCATCGTGCTGGTGGTACTCGGCGTCGCGTTACTGGTGTGGGTGCACTAAGGCGAGTTCTAGCCGCTGCAAGGCGCGGCGGCAGCTTCCCCGATGAGCGGCTGAACGAAGCGCCGGACGCCGCGATGGTCGAGCGAGAATAGCGGCAGAAATCGATCGAGAACATGCTGGCTTTCGATCATCGCCAAAGTTCGATTATCGAGAACGATCCAGTCCGCTTCGTTGCGCACCGTGACCAGCGCATGGTCGACCGTCTTTGTCTCGGGATTCTGCGGCTGCTTGAGTCTGACAATGACAAGACGCAGATCTTCGGCGGCAAAACCGGCGTCCATCAAGGCGGCATACTTTAATACGGCATACTGCTTGCAATCGCCGGATCCCGCCGCGAGCGTCTGAAGCGGCGAACTCCATTCCGAATGAGTGGTGACGCCGCCCGCGCCGATCGTCAGATTGACGGCGCGATTGATATGCCCGATCCTGGCGAGGCCTGCATGGCCATTACCTTCGTTGACAATCGCGATGAAACGCAGTGCAGCGGGTGAGGCGCAGGATGGCGGCTCGGCGCGGCATTGAACGACGATGCGCTGGTCGAATTGAATCTCTCGCTGTAGGTTCTGCCATGTCGCCGACAGCGCGCCTTTCGCGGCCGCGACAGTAGAAAGTCCGAAGGGCTCGTCGCCGGCCGCCCGCGCGACCAGGCCCAGCAACAACAGGCTGAACGCAATCGTCGCCATTCGCATGGTCGAACCGGCTTCGGGCATGATTTAGATTTCAGAAACTGACGGCGTGACGCATTGATATGCGTCAACGGCCGACAGGCTAATTCCGCTCGTCCGGCAAAATCGGCACGGGCATGAATTCGATGCCTTCCTCGGCCAGTTCCTTGGCATCCTCGGGCGAGGCGACGCCATAGATCGAGCGATGCTCGGTCTCGCCGTAGTGCATCCTGCGCGCTTCTTCAGGAAATTTCTGGCCGACATCGTCGGCATTCTTGACGATATGCTCACGCAGTTCCTTCAACTTGGCGCGGAATTCCTGCTCCTGCGGCGAGATCATCGCGACGGGTGCCTTGTCGCTGGTGGCAGGCACTGCCGGCGGCGTTTCGTTCCGCGGGCCGCGCTTGCGTGTCCCGGAGACGCGCGGCGCCATGATCGCCTTCTCGACCTTGGCCGAGCCGCAATGCGGACAAGTCACCAGGCCGCGTTTGGCCTGCTTGTCGAAGGCGCCTGAGTCCGCAAACCAGCTGTCGAAGCCGTGGCCTTTGTCGCAACTGAGCGCGTAGCGGATCATTCCGGCTCCCGCACAAGATGCAGGTGGGTTGATTCCACCATCGGCTCGATCATCTCGAAGCGGCGGCCGTGCTGCAGTGACGGCATGCGCGCGCGCGCTTGCGTCACCAAAGCCGGATCGATTTCCGCCATCACCACGCCGGGCTCGGTGCCGCCTTCCGCCAGAACGCGGCCCCAAGGATCGACGATCAGCGAATGGCCGAAGGTCTCGCGGCCGTTCTCATGCTTGCCGCCTTGCGCGGCGGCTAGCACGAAGCTGCCGTTCTCGATGGCGCGCGCGCGCATCAATACGTGCCAGTGCGCTTCACCGGTCTGTTTGGTGAAAGCCGACGGTATTGCCAGCAGGGTCGCGCCGGCTTCTGCAAGGGCGCGATACAAGGCAGGAAAACGCAGATCGTAGCAGATCGTCACGCCGAGCCGGCCCCAAGGCAGGTCGGCGTTCATGGCAATCTCGCCCGGACGATAGTTGCGCGACTCGCGGTAGCTCTCGCCGCCCGCGAGATCGACGTCGAACATATGGATCTTGTCGTAGCGCACGGCGATGTCGCCCTTCGGATTGATCAGGAAGGCGCGGTTCGCCGCTTTCTCCGGCGCGACCTTGATGGCCAGCGAGCCGACGTGAATGAAGATGCCGAGCTTGCGCGCCAGGTCGCGAAAGCCGGCAAGCGAAGCATCGGAATCTTCTGCCTGAACGGTGGCGAAGAAGCGCTCGCGCTGCACGTCCATGATGTTGGTCATCTCGGGCGTCTGCGCATAATCGGCGCCGTTAGCCTTCGCCTCGCGGATCATGCGCGCCGCCGCGTCGAGATTGGCGGCCGGGTCGAGCCCGGTGCGCATCTGGATCATTGCGGCTTTGAAAGTCGCCGGCGTGCCGCTCATGGTGACGTTCCTGCGTTGTTTCCATCACCGGCGAGAAGGGGATCGAGCCGGCCGTCATGGTCGAGGTCGTGCAGATCGTCGCAGCCGCCGACATGCACCGCGCCGATGAAAATCTGCGGCACCGTGCTGCGGCCATTGGCGCGCTGGATCATCGCCTGGCGCACCGAACTCGACGAGGCATCGATTTCGTTGAACGCCACGCCCTTGCGGGTCAGCAGCGCCTTCGCCGCATGGCAATAAGGGCACCAGCGGGTGGTGTAGATATCGACAGGGGGCATGGTCTGCTCGGCTTTCCGATTCCCGACCCTTTTTATATGGGAGTGCGCACCGGCGCGACAACCCGGGCGAAAACCAGCACATCGACATGGCCAGCACCGGCCCGCAGCAGCGCTCGGGCGCAGGTATCGACCGTCGCGCCCGATGTCAGGACGTCGTCGACAAGCACGATCCGCCGGCCGGTCACGAGCGCCTTGGCCTCGTCCGGCACGCGGAAAGCACCCTGCACATTGTCGGCGCGCTGGGCCTTGGACAGTCCCACCTGCTGCGGCGTGGCGCGCACGCGCTTGAGCACATCATGCAGCACCGGCACATGGCTGATCTCTGAAATCGCCCCGGCTAGAGCGGCCGCCTGGTTGAAGCGTCGCGCCCACAATCGCCGCCAATGGAGTGGCACCGGCATCAGCGCGTCGGCATCGGCCAGAAGCTCACGCCCGGCGCGCGCCATCCAGCTCCCCATCATCGGCGCAAAATCGAGCCGGTCTGCATATTTGAAGGCCAGCACCAGCTTGCGTGCCACCTCGTCATAACGCACGGCGGCGCGCGCCCGGTCATAGGCCGGCGGATGGGCCATCGCCTCCATCGACAACAGGCCGGGGCCGGGATCGTAGGTGAAGGGAATGCCGAGCCGGGCGCAGAACGGCGGCTCGATCAGCGACAGTTTCGACCAGCACGAGGCGCAAAGCCCCACGCCGTCGCCGAGCGGCTCGCGGCAGGACGGGCATAAAGGCGGCAGCGCGGCGTCGAGCAAGGTGCGCCATAAAGCGCGCACGCCGCCGCCGAACCGCGCCGCGCGCGCGGGGAAAGCCGTCTGCTCTTCGCTCTGTTCCTGGCTTGCCGAGACAGACCGGTTCATGCTGCAAGGATATCAGATGTCGCAAACCCCGGCCATATTCGACCGACGCCTGCTGCGCGCGCGCCAGCGCCGCGCGCGGATGCTCGGGCCGGCGACATTCCTGCTCGACCGCGTCGCTGAGGAAATGGGCGAGCGGCTGTCGGTCGTGCTGCGGCGGTTCGAACGCGCCGTTGATCTTGGCACGCCGAGCGATGCGCTGCGGCGCGTTTTGGCCGATAGCGGCAAGATGGCAACGCTGGTGTCGGCGTCGCCGTCGGTCACAGCCGATACGGGGCTACCGGCGGTACGCGCCGACGAGGAAGCCTTGCCCTTCGCCGACGCGTCGCTCGATCTGGTGGTGTCGGCGCTGGCCTTGCAATTCGTCAACGATCTGCCCGGTACGCTCATTCAGATCAGGCGCGCGCTGAAAGCCGATGGCCTGCTGCTGGCGGCGATGATCGGCGGCGAATCCCTCAGCGAATTGCGCGAGGCCTTCGCTGAGGCTGAAAGCGAAGTCGAAGGCGGCCTCTCGCCGCGTGTCGCGCCGTTCGCCGACATCCGCGATCTCGGCGCGCTGCTGCAACGCGCCGGCTTCGCGCTGCCGGTGGTCGATAGCGATCGGCTGACGGTGCGCTATGACAATCCGCTCGCTTTGATGCGCGACCTGCGTGCGATGGGCGCGACCAATATTCTGATCGAGCGGCGGCGCACGCCGCTCAAGCGCGCCACGTTGCGGCGGATGCTGGAGATTTATGCGCGACGCTTCGCCGACGCCGATGGCCGGTTGCGCGCGACTTTCGAGATCGTCTGGCTGACCGGCTGGGCGCCGCACGAAAGCCAGCAGAAGCCGCTCAAGCCCGGCTCGGCGTCGCACCGGCTCGCCGATGCGCTTGGCGCGCAAGAGATGTCGACCGGCGAGAAAGCCGGCGATTAGCTTTTACGCGGCGGCGGGTGGCGCGCCGTCGATGACGGCTTTCAGTTCCTGCTTCAGCCCGAGCGCCATCAGGATTTCGGCCATGATGAACATCGGGCCGATGAAGGCCTGAAATAGATTGTCGGCCAAAGCCGGACGGCGGCCTTCCCAGACATGGCCGAGCAACTGGAACGCCCAGCCGCCGACGAAGAACACCGCGAACACCGTCCAAGCCGTGCCGCTGCTATGGCTGCGGGCGATCCAGTCGGCGATCAGCACGAAGGGCACGATCATCGCAATCATGGCAATTCCGATCATGCGGTCCAGCGCGACCCAGCCGAGGACTGCGAGGATGCCGACCAGGACGGCCAACGAAATTCCTGAGTCGCTGACCAGGGCCAGCGGCACCAGAATTGAAAACACGATGGCCGGAATGCCGATAAAATGCGTGGCGCGGTTGCGGCCATCGCGGTGATAGCTTGAATAGATTGCTAGCTGGCGCGTAAAAAAACTGTCGACGGAATCAGCCATCGCATCCTCCCCGATTGCGGACCTCTGGCGGGCCGTTGCGGGAAGCCTACGCCCGATCAAGCGCGGTCGCCAGCGCGGATAGGGTCTGGCGGGAACCTAATGCAGCGCGGTTTTGACCGCTGTCCACATGGTCGTAACATTAACACCGAGCGTGGCGATGATGCCGACCAGAACGGCGGCGATGCCGGCCGCGATAATGGCGTATTCGATCGACGTTGCGGCTTTTGCATCGCGCACGAGGCGGCGGAACAGTCGAATGATGGGTGTGCGATTCATGAGCAAGCCCCTCTGCCGAATCAGTCTACAGCAGCGCCATCAGATGCGAAACCAGCGGCACGTCCGCCGGGGGCATGTCATAATCGCGCAGCCGGTTCGGTTTCACCCAGACGAGTTGCTGTCCTTCCAGCGCGGTGATGGAACCGTCCCAGCGCCGGCAAACAAACAACGGCATCAGCAGGTGAAAATCCGGATAGCCATGGCTGGCGAATGTCAGCGGCGCCAGGCAGGCTTCCTTGACGTCGATGGCGAGTTCTTCCTTCAACTCGCGGATCAGGCTGCGTTCCGGCGTTTCGCCGGGTTCGACCTTGCCGCCGGGAAACTCCCAGAGCCCGGCCATCGATTTGCCTTGCGGCCGCTGCGCCAGCAGCACGCGGCCATCGGCATCGACCAGGGCGCAGGCGGCGACAAGGACGATGTTGACGCTCACGATCGATAGTCGCCGTTGATCGCGATGTATTCCTTGGTCAGGTCGCAGGTCAGCACGCGGTCGCGGCCCTTGCCCATGCCGAGCGCGACTTTCAGGAATATCTCCGGCTTCTTCATCTCGGCGCTGACCTTGGCCTCGTCATAGGACGGATCGCGCATGCCCTTGTGCGCGACGCGGATGCCGGCAAACCAGATCGAGAGTTTGTCGCGATCGGCCGGCTCGCCGGCCTTGCCGACGGCCATGACGACGCGGCCCCAGTTGGCGTCCTCGCCGGCGATCGCGGTTTTCACCAAAGGCGAATTGGCGATCGACATGGCGATGCGCCGCGCCGAGGCCTTCGACACCGCGCCTTCGACCACGATCTCGACCAGCTTGCGGGCGCCTTCGCCGTCGCGGGCAACTTGTTCGGACAGGTCGGCAAGAACATCTTGCAGGGCTTTCTTGTAGGCCTTGAGGCGCGGGTCGGAGGCGCGCGCGATGTTCGGGCAGTCCTTGGCTTTGCCGGTGGCGAACATCATCAGCGTATCGGAGGTCGAGGTGTCGCCATCGATGGTAACGGCGTTGAACGTATCAGTGACGCCGTCCTTGAGCAGCGCCTGCAAGGCCGGTGCGCTGATCGCGGCGTCGGTGAAGATGAACGACAACATCGTCGCCATGTCCGGCGCGATCATGCCGGCGCCCTTGGCGATGCCGTTGATGGTGACCTTGCTCCTGCCGATTTTCGCGGTGGCCGTGGCGACCTTCGGGAACGTATCGGTGGTCATGATCGCCTTGGCGGCGGCGGCGAAATCGCCGGCGCGGGCCCGCTCGTTCAGGCTCGCCATCACCGGTGCGAATTTCGAAGCGTCGAGCGGTTCGCCGATGACGCCGGTCGAGGCGAGGAAAATTTCATTGGCTTTGCAGCCGGCCGCCTTGGCGGCGATAGCCGCGGTCAACTTCGTCGCGGCCCGCCCGTTCTTGCCGGTGAAGGCATTGGCGTTGCCGGAATTGACCACCAGCGCGCGGGCTTTCCCCGACTTCAGATTGTCGCGGCACCATTCGACCGGCGCCGACGGGCACTTCGATTTGGTGAAGACGCCGGCCACGGCCGTGCCGGGCTCGAACAGCACCAGCAACACGTCGGTGCGGTTCTTGTAGCGAATGCCGGCTTCGGCGGTCGCCAGCTTCACGCCGGCGATATCCGGCATGTCGGGCACGTTGGTCGGGGCGAGGGGGGAGACTGCTGAGGACATGTGTGAACCTTGTCATCACCGGGCCGGCGCGAAGCGCCGTGACCCGGTGATCCCGATTGATGAGGCGCGAACGTGCCTACCTAAGCGGGATGGCAAGCGCAACTCGGGCATGCCCGAGTTGCGCAATTATATTCATGCCCAAGTCGGGTAAACCCGACTTGGGTGACAAGCCCGGCCATGACAAAAGTTCTTACTTCTTCTCCGGCGCCGCCGGCGCATCGGGCTTCGGCGCTTCGACCGTGTAGTTCTTCACGATCTTGGCGTCGGCGCGCAGCTTGGTCACCAACTCGGCCTGCGCCTTGCGCGCCACGAACTGCTCGATCTGCGGCTTGACCTCGTCGAAGGTCGGCTTCGGCTTGTTGCGCTTGTCTTCGGTCTTGATGACGTGCCAGCCGAACTGGGTCTTCACCGGGCCCGAGATTTTGCCCTTGGCGAGGCCGAAGGCGACAGTGGCGAATTCCGGCACCATCTGCTCTTTGGTGAAATAGCCGAGATCCCCACCATTGGCCTTGCCGGACGGATCTTCGGTCAGTTCGTTGGCGACCTTCTGGAAGTCCTCGCCTTTATTGAGCCGGGCGATCACGGCCTTGGCCTTGCCTTCGGCTTCCTTGCCGGCCTTTTCATCCCCCTCGGCGGCACGGAAAAGAATGTGCCGGGCATGGACTTCTTCCTCGTTGGGAAGCTTGGTGACCGCGTCGTCATAAACCGCGCGCATGGCGGCATCGGTCGAGGCGGCGGTGGCGACGGAGGCCAAAAGGCCTTCCATCAGCATCTTCTTGCGGGCGAAGTCGAGCCGGCGCTTGAAGGTGGCGTCGTCGCCGATTTTCTTGTCCTCGGCGGCCTTGGTGATCAGGATCATGTCGGCCATGAACTGGACCAGGTAGTCCTTCTTGGCGTCCGTCGACATTGGCGGCAGCTGGCCGGCTTCCTCTTCAGCGGCGACGAGATCGTTCTGGCGGATTTCGGTGCCATTGACCGTCGCCACGACCGGGTTGTCTTGTGCGCGGACGGCGGGGACCGAAACGGTCAGCAGGGCGAGTACGGCCAAAAGGCCGGAAAACAGGCGGGGCATCGACATCGTGCGGTCCTTGGAAAGGGTGTGGTCCGCGCCTTACGCGGACGCCGCCCTTGTCACCCAACAATCGCGGCTTTGCAATGGCGGACTGAATGCAGGAACCTAACGTCCGCGTGACCGTTAGGTCCGGGGCCGGCACGGGGTGGCATTTGGGCGCGGCCGGCGGTTAAGGCCGTTACCGGCCGCCAATTGACAACAAACCGACCCCCTCCTATCTCTCGGATAACCATGGTTGGCGGCGCGGTTCGCGTCGAATTTGCCCCGAAAAGAGCCTATTTCCGGAGCGCCGGAAGCCAAATCCGGCCTTGGCGGCGTGATACAAGCGCTCGACTTTTAATCAGGAGCTTTACCGATGATCGGCGCCGTTGCCCGCAAGCTGTTCGGATCTGCCAA
>CAITJJ010000219.1 GCA_903892675.1 uncultured Hyphomicrobiales bacterium
CGAACCGCTGTTGACGTCGATGCCGACGAGGCCGAGCAGCAGGCCGACCAGCACCATCGCCACCGCCTTCTCCGGTGCGCCATGCGCCAGCACGACCGAACCGGTGAGGCCGAGCACCATCAGGCTGAAATATTCCGCGGCGTTAAACTTGAGCGCCAGCCAGGTCATCGGCGCACTGGCAGTGGCCATGACGATGGTGGCGATGGTGCCTGCAACGAAGGAGGCAATCGCCGCGATCGCCAATGCCGGGCCGGCGCGTCCTTGCTTGGCCATCTGGTGGCCGTCGAGGCAGGTAACGATGGACGAGGATTCGCCCGGCACATTGACCAGAATGGCGGTGGTCGAGCCGCCATATTGCGCGCCGTAGAAAATGCCGGCGAGCATGATCAGCGACGAACTCGGCGGCAGCGAGAAGGTGAACGGCAGCAGGATCGCGATGGTGGTGATCGGCGCGATGCCGGGTAGCACGCCAACCAAGGTGCCGATCAGCGCGCCCATGAAACAAAAGCCGAGGTTGGCCGGCGTCAGCGACACCGCAAAGCCGGTGGCGAGATTGGCGATCAGATCCATTGTGGCGCCTGTCTTTTATATTTCACCACGGCCATACCTGGATCGGCAGGCCGAGCGCCATGACAAACAGCACCACCGCGAAGGCGGCGAGAACGACCGCGGCGATGGCATTCTCGCGAAAGCGTACGTCGTAAGCTGCGAACCCCGCGCAGATCACTAATACGAAGCTGGTCAGCGCCAGCCCGGCGAACGGCAGCAGCAGCGCGAACAGCGCGACCGCGCCAAAGATCAGGAGCAGCGGGCGCCACTCGATGGCCGGCATCGGCGCGCGGCCGGAAAACAGCGCGCGCACGCCGAGCACGGCGCCATAGACCATGATGAGAATAGCCAGCCCGCGCGGCACATAGCCGGGACCCATCGCCGCGGCGGTGCCGACGGCGAGCGGGCTCGCCAGCGCCAGAGCGAAAGCACCGAGCGCGATCAGAAAGACTGCGAAGGCGAGATCGGGCGTGTTGATTTTGAGAACCATCAAGAATTTCTCAGCTTCGTGCAAATAAAGCCGCCCTCATCCCGCGACAGGATGAGGGCGGAAGAAATTGCAGCGATCAATCCAGCGAAATGTTTTCCGCCTTGACCACGTCGCCCCATTCGCCGATCGCCTTGGTCAGCCAGCCAGCGAATTCATCCGGCGTCGATGTTTTCACGTAGCCGCCGAGCTCGGCCATTTTCTTTTCGATCTCCGGCATCGCCAGAATCTTGCGCAACTCGGCATTGAGCCGCGCCGTCATCGCCGGCGGCGTGCCTTTGCTGGTGAGGAAGCCCTGCCACGAGCCGGTCTCGACGATCGGCATGCCAAGCTCCTTGAAGGTCGGCAGGTTCGGCGTCGCCGGCAGACGAGCGTCGCCAGAGACGGCGATGCCCTTGAGTTGGCCCTGTACGACAAACGGCTGGGTGGCGAGCGCACCGTTGAAGATCACATTGCTTTCGTTCGACACCACCGCGCGCACGGCCGCGGCGCCACCGCGGTACGGCACGATGCCCCATTTGAGGCCGTACTTCTTGGCGATGACGATCGCGGTCAGATGCTGGATCGATCCGACGCCGCTGGTGCCGACATTGAGCTTGCCCGGGTTGGCCTTGTCATACGCAATCAACTCCTGAAGCGTCGCCACCGGCACGCTTGGATGCACCGCGAACAGATAGGGCGAGAACATCACCAGCGTAACCGGCACCAGATCCTTCTGCACGTCGAAGGACAGCTTCTTCACCAGATTGGGCTGTGTCGCCAAAGTGCCGGCGTCGGTGATCAGCAGCGTGTGCCCGTCCGGCGCGGCCTTGGCGACGAAGTCGGCGCCGACATTGCCCGAGGAACTCGGCTTGTTCTCGACGATGACCGGTTGACCAATCCCTTCCGACAGCTTCGGCCCGATGATGCGGGCGATAATGTCCGACGTGCCGCCCGGCGCATAGGGCACGATGACGTGAACCTGTTTGGTGAAATTCTGACTGAAGGCAGGCAGCGGACCGAATACAAACGCCGACAAAGCCAACGCGCAGCCAAGCGCCGTGCGACGAGCAAGCATGCGAATCCTCCCGTTTCATTTTTATAGCTTGCCCGACGATACCACTCCGCTTTGGCTTCGGATAGGCTGATGGGCCAAACAGGAATCGCCGTGAACCATGCGAATTTCTATGCTTAAATTGACACGGCGCGGGCTCGTCGCCGGAGCGCTGCTGCTTGGCGGCGCAGCGGCACTCGCTCAGTCAACGCCGCAACTCGCCTCGACGCTGGCGAAAATTCCGCAGGCGCGCGGCATCGTCGGCCACAACGGCATGGTGGTCGCGCAGGAGCGCATCGCCGCCCGCGTCGGCGTCGAGATACTCGATCGCGGCGGCAATGCCGTCGATGCCGCGGTAGCCGTCGGCTTCGCGCTTGCCGTCACCTATCCGCGCGCCGGCAATATTGGCGGCGGCGGCTTCATGGTGATCCATTTGGCAAAGGACGTGCGCGGCAATGCCGCGAAGGACATTGCCATCGATTATCGCGAAACCGCGCCGGAAGCCGCAACGCCAACGATGTTTCTCGACGCCGACGGCAACCCCGATCCTGTCAAGTCGCGCGACACAGGTCTGGCCGTCGGCGTGCCGGGCACGGTGGCAGGGCTGGCTCTGGCGCACGACAAATACGGCTCGGGCAAACTGTCGCTCGGCGACTTGCTGGCGCCGGCGATCAGGCTGGCGCAGCAGGGCTTCGCGGTTGAAGACGACCTCGCCGACTCGCTGCCGGTCGCGGCCAAACGTTTGGCTCGTTTTCCCTCGACGGCGTCGATCCTGCTCAAGGACGGCGGCCGGCCACTCGAAGCCGGCGACCGGCTGATTCAGTCCGATCTCGCCGATACGCTCAAGGCCATTGTGGCGCGCGGCCCGCGCGCTTTTTACGAAGGCGCGGTCGCCAAGAACATCGCCGATGCCGTGCAAAAGTCCGGCGGCATCATGACGATCGAGGACTTGAATAACTATCGCGCCATCGAGCGACCGGTTGTGCGCGGCAGCTATCGCGGCCGTACCATCGTGTCGATGCCGCCGCCCTCGTCCGGCGGCGTGCACCTGATCGAGATGCTGAACATTCTGGAAGGCTACGATCTGCGCGGTCTGGGCCGCGGCGATCAAAGCCTGCATTACTTCATCGAGGCGATGAAGCGTGCTTATGCCGACCGCGCCGTGTTCATGGGCGATCCGGATTCGGTCAGGATGCCGCTGAGCGGATTGATCTCGAAAAAATACGCGGCGTCGCTGCGCGCCGGCATCACCGGCAAAGCAACGCCGGCGGCCGAGATTCATTCGGGTGCGCCCGGCGAATATGAAGGCGAGAACACCACGCATTTTTCCGTCATCGACCGCGACGGCAACGCGGTGTCGAACACCTATACGCTGAATTTCTCGTACGGGCTGGGGCTCATCGCCGACGGCACCGGCGTGCTGCTCAACAACGAACTCGACGACTTCACCGCGCGGCCCGGCGCATCGAATGCCTATGGGCTGGTCGGATTTGCCGCCAATCTGCCGGGCCCCGGCAAGCGGCCGCTGTCGTCGATGACGCCGACCATCGTCCTGCAGGACGGCAAACCGTTGCTGGTCACCGGCTCGCCCGGGGGCAGCCGCATCATTACCGCGGTGCTACAGGTCGTCACCAACGTGCTCGACTTCCAGATGCCGGTCGCCGACGCGGTCACTGCGCCGCGTCTGCATCAGCAATGGCAACCCGAGGAGACCTTGGTCGAGCCCGGTTTCGATCCAGCCGTGCTGGCGGCCTTGAAAGCGCGCGGCCACATTATAATGCCGGCGCGGCCCGGCACCTCGGCCAACTCAATCGAAGTCACCGCCGACGGCTATGTCGGCGCCGCCGATCCGCGCACCCGGGGCGCGCTGGCGGCGGGTTTTTGAACGGCGCGGATTGTTCGGGCCTGAGCTGGCCTGAAAATCGGCGTCCGCCGGCCTCTTGCCCATACGCTTATGTGGGATTTCAAGTGACTGGAGCGGGCGAAGGGATTCGAACCCTCGACCCCGACCTTGGCAAGGTCGTGCTCTACCCCTGAGCTACACCCGCATCCTAGTCAGTTCATGACCGATAGACACGTTATCGGCCG
>CAITJJ010000220.1 GCA_903892675.1 uncultured Hyphomicrobiales bacterium
CGTCGGCGCCGGCCTTCTCGGCATGTCGGGCGAAGTCGACCGCCTCCGCGGTCGAGTTCGAGCCGGCGCCGGCGCTCACCGGTACGCGGCCCCTCGGCTGGTCGATTCACCATTCGACGACATGTTTGTGCTCGTCATGACTGAGCGTCGGGCTCTCGCCGGTAGTGCCGACCGGAACCAGGCCGTTCGTGCCCTCGGCGATCTGCCAGTCGACCAGGTCACGGAATGCCTTCTCGTCGACCGCGCCGTTCTTGAACGGCGTGACCAGCGCAGTGAACGAGCCCCGGAACTTCGTCTTCGCGGTTCCCTTCGCGGTTCCATTGGCAGTCATGACTTAACTCTCCGTCCCGGCCATTAATGCGGCAAACCCCATTGATATCGGGTCGCCCGCGCCTATGAAAGCCCCCGTTAACGGCGGCGTGTGAAGCCGGCCCGCTTTTTACCATCGTCGCGACTTATGCGCGCAGACCGGGCTGTCCCGGCTATGCTTTCCCGGCGAAATTGGCTTATTGCGGACTATATTGGCGTGTGCCTTTGAGTCGGGCGCCCAAGCTGAAGGCGAAAGCGCGAATGGACTTTATCGATCTACTTCGTTGGCGGCTCCCCAGGGACACGTCCGGACAGCATGGCGCGGTCCTGGGCGCGGTCTTGGGCGCGGTTCTGGGCGCGGTTCGGGCCGTCGGTCTGGCAGCCGGCTTGCTGTGCGCCGTTCCAGCCATCGCACAGGCGCAAGTCCCGGTTCAGCCGCCGGTTCAGAAGGCCGCGAAAAAGCCGCCGGCAAAAGCGTCGGCCGCCGTCGCTACCAAAAAGACCGCCGCCGTCCCCGCCAAGAAGTCCGCGGCAGCCCCCCCCAGGAAGACCGTGGCCGTGCCGATGCCGCAAAGCCGGCCCGGCCCTCGGCAGGCTGCCCCGAATACGGCTGCCGCCCAGCCGGCTGCCGCCAAAGCCGGCTCGCCGCCGGTCCCCGCAGCGGATTCTGTTGCCCAGGCGAATGTCGGCCTGCGCGGCGGCATCTCCGCCGCCGGCGCCACTTTCAAGCCGATGGCGCGCCCGGCCGCCGGGCCCTTCGCCATCGCGCCGACCACGACCACATCGGCGGCCGACATCGCGCTGGTCCGTCAGGTGATCGATGCGACGCGCAAGGGCAACGAAGCGATCGCCGACGTGGCCCAACGCGCGATCACCGATCCGGTGGCGCGCAAGCTCGCCGAATGGATCGCGCTGCGCAGTGACAACACCAAGCCGACCTTTCAGCGCTACGCCAATTTCATCCATACCAATCCGTCCTGGCCGCACGCGCCGCTGCTGCGCCGCCGCGCCGAGAACGCGCTGTGGAACGACAAGATCGACGACGCCACGGTGCGTGCCTTCTTCGCGCAACAGAAGCCGTCCACCGCCAAGGGCTATTACATGCTGGCGCGCGCGCTGGTGGCGCAAGGTGACCGCGACGGCGCCGCCTCGCTGGTGCGTCACGCCTGGCGCCATCTGGACAGCAGCGGCGATGTCGAGCGCAGCGTTCTCGACACGTACGGCAACATGCTGACCACGGCCGATCACAAAGTTCGGATGAGCCAGCGCTTCTATGAAGACAATGCCGATGCCGGCCTGCGCGCGGCCGAGCGGCTCGGCGGCAACGAGATGGCGATCGCCCGCGCCTGGGCGGCAGTCATCCGCAAGGCCGGCAATGCCAAGACCCTGCTCGACGCCGTGCCGTCCTCGGCGCAAAAGGACGCCGGCTACATCTTTGCCCGCGGCCAATGGCTGCGCAAAAACGGCAGACCCGAGGAAGCCGCCAAACTCGTCCTGACCGCGCCGAAGGACCCGGCCGCGCAGGTCGACGTCAATCAATGGTGGATGGAACGGCGTCTCATGGTGCGCAGTCTACTCGACGCCAAGGATGCCCAGACTGCCTACCGGCTGGCGCGCGATGCCGCCACGCCGACACAAGGCAACTACCGCGCCGACAAGCACTTCACCGCCGGCTGGATTGCGCTTCGCTTTCTGCACGATCCGGCGACCGCGCTGACGCATTTTGCGCAAGTGTCGGACGGCACCACCAATCCACACGCGCTGGCGCGCGGCGGCTATTGGGAAGGCCGCGCCGCCGAGGCGCTCGGCCAGCAGCCACAGGCGCGCGCGCATTACGCGCGGGCGGCCGAGCATACCGCCACCTATTACGGCCAGTTGGCGCGCGCGCGGCTGGGCGTCGCCGATCTCGGCCTGCGCGGCCCGCCCGCGTTCAACGCGCCGGAGCGTGGCGCGCTGAACAATCTCGAAGTCGTGCGCGTCGCCGAAATTCTCTATGCGCTGGATGAGCGCGACATGCTGGCGTCGATCTTCGCTGAACTCGGCGAAAGCTCGAGCGATGTCGCCGGCATGGCGATGCTGGCGGAAACCGCCGGCAAGCATCGCGACGGTCGCGCCATGTTGATGCTCGGCAAAGGCGCGCTCGGCCGCGGCCTGCCGCTCGATTACTACGCCTATCCGGTCATCGGCCTGCCCGACTACACGCCGATTGCACCGCCGATCGAACCGGCGGTGATTTATTCGATCGCCCGCCAGGAGAGCCACTTCAACCAGAAGGTCGTCTCACCGGCCAATGCCATGGGCTTCATGCAGGTGACGCCCGTTGCCGCCAAGGACACGGCGCAGCGCTACAAGGCGCCGTACAACCCGGCCCGCCTGCTCAGCGATCCGATCTACAACATGCAGATGGGCGCGGCCGAACTGTCGATGCTGCTGAGCACCTATAACGGCTCATATCTTTTGACCTTCGCCGGCTACAATGCCGGGCGCGGCCGGGTGCGGCAGTGGATCGAAGCCTATGGCGATCCGCGCGATCCGAAGGTCGACCCGGTCGACTGGGCCGAGCGCATCCCGATCGCCGAGACGCGCAATTACGTGCAGCGGATCATGGAAAACCTACAGGTCTATCGCGCCCGTTTCGGCGGCGGCACCAAGCTTGTCATCGAGGCCGACATCCGCCGCGGCGCGGCGGCGAATTAGGCATGGCTTGCGGCGGAGCGGCGCGCGGGCGACAAATAGCCCCATGAACGGCCCCACCTCGCACTTCATCTCCGCGCCCGATGGCTTGCGCCTGCACGCGCGCGAATACGGCCTGCGCAGCGCATCGGCATTGCCGGTGGTCTGCCTGCCGGGCCTGGCGCGCAGCGGCAATGACTTCGACACGCTGGCGCGCACGCTTGCCGGCGATGCCGCGCGGCCGCGGCGCGTCGTCGCGCTGGATTATCGCGGCCGCGGCCTATCCGCCTACGATCCCGATCCGGCCAACTACAATCTTCAGGTCGAGATCGCCGACGTGCTGGCGGCGCTGACCGCGCTCGATTGCGCGCCTGCGATATTCATCGGCACATCGCGCGGCGGCATTCTCACCATGCTGATGGCGGCCGTGCGGCCGGGCATGATCGCAGGCGTCGTCCTCAACGATATCGGGCCGGTGATCGAACCGAAGGGCCTGATGCGGATCAAGGGTTATGTCGGAAAATTGCCGCAGCCGCGCAGCTATGAGGACGGCGCCGATATCCTGCGGCGGCTGTTCTCGGCGCAATTTCCCAGACTGACCGCCGAAGACTGGCTGGCAAGCGCGCAGCGCGCCTTCAAGGAAGCCGATGGCCGGCTGGTCCCAGACTACGACGTCGCCTTGGCCAAAACGCTGGAGGGCGTCGATTTCGAAAAACCGCTGCCGCCTCTGTGGGCGCAATTCGACGCGCTCGCTCATGTGCCGATGATGGTCATTCGCGGCGAGAACTCAGACCTGCTGACGGCGGATACGGTCGAAGCCATGAAGACACGGCGCACGACGCTCGAAACTCTGGTGGTGCCGGATCAGGGCCACGCGCCGTTGCTGGCAGAAGCCGCCACCATCGCTCGTATCGCGGATTTCGTCGCGCGCATTGAGGACTAAGATTGGTCGGAGCGGCAGGATTTGTACCTGCGACCCTCTGGTCCCAAACCAAGCCACAGCTAAAACCGTGGCGCAACTTAATGGTGCATAGTCGCTCATAAGTCTCACTAAATACTTGCATTAATCTGCGCACCGAATATCCCGGATGAACATGGCGCAACGTGGCAACTCGGCATTTATGTTGCCCTGTTGTTGCCCAAACCGGGATGCCGACCGATGCCGAAGAAGTTTCTGACCGACAAAACGCTCACAGCGTTGCGCCGCAATCCACCGAAGGGCGGACGACTCGATGTGATGGACACCGCCGTCCCCGGCTTCGGAGTCCGGGTGAATGACAGTGGCGGCCTGACTTACATCCTCAATATACGGTTCCCCGGCGACAAATATCCGAGCCGTCGCAGCCTTGGCATTCCGGGTGAGCGAACCAGCGCCAACGGACGAATGTTCACGTTGGCCGATGCCCGCGCCGAGGCCACCCGCTGGCGCGGCCTAATTAGCAGCGGCACCAATCCGCGAGAGGACCGGGAGAAAGCCAAGCGCGAGGCGAGGCAGCGCCGCAGCAATACCTTCCAAGCCGTTGCCGAGGATTTTATTGCAGCATTGGAGCCGACCGAGCGGGGCAGAGTCGAGGTCGCTCAAGCAATTCGGCGCGAATATGTGAAGCGTTGGGGTACCCGCCCGGTGGTGGAAATCAGCCCGCTTGATGTGCTGGAAGTGGTCAAGGCGATGAAGAACCGGGGCCACCCGCACCAAGCCCGCAACCTCTTAGGCCATATCCGCCGTCTTTTTAGTTGGGCGATTGCACAACACGCTTATGGGCTTGAGCGTTCGCCATGCGCCGAACTCAGGCCGAAGCTAATTATTGGAAAAAAACTCCCCGGTAAGCGGTATTTGCAAGACGACGAAATACGCGCCGCATGGAA
>CAITJJ010000221.1 GCA_903892675.1 uncultured Hyphomicrobiales bacterium
GAACCAGGAATGTGCAAACGATCGCCGCCGTCGTGGCGAGAACATCGTGCAGCACGATCAGGTACTGGCGCGGCGTCAAATCGAGCAGTCGTTTCATGTCGCGGGCTTCCGGAACCGGCCAGGGTCTAGCAAAGGGCCGGCAGTCGTAGAATGGACGTTTCTGGACATTGGCGGCGTCTATCACGTCCCGGCGATGCCGGCCACTGGCGCTAATGTAGCGGAAAACCGCGGTTGGATCGGCTGGCAAAGCCGAACCGGAATCGTGCTAACCAGGAAACTATCCCTGACACCCGCGAGCCGTCCGGCGTAATTCCGCCAGGGAGCCGTCGTCTTTGGCGACGCTTTCAAAATGAGCCAGCGAGCCTTTGGAGGCAATTGAACGGCAGTCGGCGGGCGCCGGCTGCCAGCGCGTGCCGGGCAGGCGCTGGGTCGAGAGATACCAGTCGGCCGGGGTGTCGCCGATGGCGTCGCGGAAGGAGGCCTCCCGCGCCGGCTCGTTCAGCAGGGCCTGCCATAATTTGACAAACGCTGCCGCGGAAATCGCCGGCGTCCGTGTCGCCGCCACGTCCTGCATCGCGTTCCGGCCGATCCGCGCGCGGCGATCCGGCAAGCCCAGCAGTGTCCGCAGCAGCGCGCCGCATTCGGCGATATCGCGGCCGATCAGGCCGGTGATACCGTCGCGAATGATCGCGGCTTCGGCGGGATTGTTCAGCACGATCGCGGTCAGGCCCAGCGACATCGCTTCGATCAGGGCATTCTCGGCCGTGCCATAGTGGTCCGGCCGCAGCGGATAGAAGAATATCCCGGCGTCGGCGAGCGCCGCGCGCGGATCGGCGGTTTGCCCGCGCAAGGCGACGCGTTGCGGATGACGCATGCGCTCGATGCGCGCGGCCGCCTCGCCGGTCACATCGGCGCCCCAGACCGATACGTTGATGTCGTCGCCTTCCAGCGCGTCAATGGCGTCGAAGAAGCCCGGATGCATCTTTGCGAAATCGACAGTGCCGAGATAAGCGATCTTCGGCGTTGTCGGCGGCGCGCCCGCCGCGACATCGGCGAAGCCGAAGCCGCTGTTGATCGTTGCGATCTTGCGCGGATCGGCCGCCTGCATCGCGGCGACGCCGGGCGCCGCCATCGATGCCGGTGTGGTGAAGACAAAGCGCGACGCGGCCGCGATCAGCGCCGGCTGGATCACCGGCTTGAACAGGCCGGAGATATGCGACCAGAACACGCTGCGCATCGGCGCAAACTCGCAACGCGCCAGACACTCGTATAATTTCGGATGGTTCCAGTATTCGAACTGGACGATGTCGGCCTGACGCGCCATCTGCGTCACCTCGGCCGGATCGCCGGCGACGAGAATGCGCGCGCCTGTGGCCTCGATCAATTCAATGTAGCGGCGGTCTCGTGGCGCTTCGAGCAGAGCAAATGTCTGCTCGACCGATGCCGGTAAAACGGCGCTGATCGCTGCGTGGGCCTTGCCAACGCCGCCGCCGAGATGCGGTGTGACATGCAAGACCCTCATGAAGCCCGAGCCCTCATTCGGCGGCTTCGGCGACCACCTTGCGGGTGCCGCCGGGCGCCACGACACTTCGATCGGGGTTCACGACGTCGATGAATTTCTTCAACAGCGCCGGACGATGCGCGTCGATGCTGTCGGGCAGGCAGTGGCTGAGCTGCCCGCAATTGCCGCAGACGCCGTTCTGACGGCGGCGGCCTTCAAGATGCTGCAGCCGCAGCGCATTCATCTTGTCGGAATTCCAGATGTCCTTCATCGACTGCAGGCGCACATCGCCGATGATCAGCTTGCGGCCCCAGTCGAGGAAGCACGACGACACCAGCCCGTCGGCATTTACCGAGAAGCCGTAGAAGATGTAGGGACAGGTGTCGGTGTCGCCGATGTCCTGCTGATAGATGCCCTTGCTGATCTTGATGCCGGTATGTTCTTCAATGTCGAACTCGGGCCAGCACGGTGCGAAATTCTCGACAAAGATGCGATCGCAATGATCGCCGAAGGTGTCGAAGAATTCCTGGCGCTGGTCGGCCGTGATCAATTCGCCGGGAATTTTGACGACGACCTCGCAGGTCCCGCGGTTGTCGTAGAGCCATTTAACGCCGTTGACGAACTTCTTGAAGTCGAACTTGAAGCCGGTGAATTGCGCGTAGGTTTCCTCGGTCATGCCGTCGACCGAGATGTTGATCTTGTCGAGCCCGGCTTCGAGGATCGGACCGAGGCGCTCGGGCGTCAGGAATGTGCCGTTGGTGGTGGTGTCGATATATTCGATGTGCTTCGCCTTCTTGGCGTAGGCGATCATGTCGGCGAGGCGCTTGTTGAGGAACGGCTCGCCGTCCTTGTACATGCGCAGCACCTTGATCGGCTTGTCGAAGGCTCCGAGGTCGTCGATGATTTTCTGGAACACGTCGAACTTCATCACGCCCTGATAGCGGCCGGTCTCGGCGATCATGTCGCGGTGCCCGGTCGGACAGAAGCTGCATTTGAAATTGCAGGATGAGGCCGGATCGGCGAAGACGACAAAGGGCGTCGACAGCGGGATCACGGTTTCCAGCGCGGTCCGGCCCTCCAGATTGATTCGCGGCTTTAATTGAGCTTTCATAAGGGCTTACCTGCATCGGCGGGGTGCGCCGAAGGTCATGCTATGCGCTATTCGTTAACAGGGGTTAACCATGATTCGGCAGCGCCGCCCCGGCGGCATCAGGATACCGCCAGCGAAGGGACGGCGGTGACGAATCGGGTGCCCTGCGCCGCCAGGCCGGCATTCTTCTGCTTGACCTCGTCGGCGATGTTCCACGGCAGGATCAGCAAATAATCCGGCCGCCGTTCGGCCAGCGCCGATGGCGGCAGAATCGGTATGTGGCTGCCGGGCATGGCCTGCCCCGATCGAGTGGTCCGGTGGGCATGTTAGTTTAAGGTTGGGTGCGGTGCCAGCGTGAGCGCGTCCGGCGTAGCTGGCCCGGATTGCGGAGCCGGGCGCGCGGGCATGAA
>CAITJJ010000222.1 GCA_903892675.1 uncultured Hyphomicrobiales bacterium
CTTCTGGCGGCTGTTGGCCTTCCCGAAGAACCCAGTGATCCAACCCCTTTTCAGGAGGGATCAGTCCGAGCATCGGGCAAAGCCAAGGGCTTCGCACCATCAGCGAGCTCCTCGCAGGAGGTCCTAGTGCCTCCGGGCGGGGCCCCGGCACCGCCCGGGCGCGATGACTGCGTTTGTCACCGCCCGCGGGCGCCGCGCCCTGCTCCACCATCCTGACGCCTCATGACAGCGCCCTCGATAAGCAGGACGGAAGGACTATATACATAGGCTTATAGTCTGGTCAAGCGGTGCGGTTAGGATTTTTCGTAGGGTTGGCTTAAAGGAAGCGAAGCCCACCGCTTTGGAAATGGTGGGCTCGGCGCTACGCGCCTTAAGCCCACCCTACAAGCCTACTTCGTATCCGGCTCGGCCAGGATCAGCGCCCAGTAGACCTTGTATTTCGACTTCGCCGTATAGACCGCGCCGATGCCCATGCGCGTCGCGCCCTTCAACAGCATGTTGGCCTTGTGCGGCGGGCTGTCGCGCCAGCCGGAAAACGCTTCGGCCAATGTGTGATAGCCGGCGCTGATATTCTCGGCCGCGGTCTTGGCGTCGTAGCCTGACGCCTTCAATCGTCCGAGGAACGGCTTGCCGGCGGCGTGGTCGAGCTTGTCGCGCTGCGCCATGGTGGCCGCCTGCGCCTGCGCCAGGCGGGTGAGTTCCGGATCGAGCGTCACCGGCGGCAGGCCGTTATTGGCGCGGTAGCCGGAAATCATCGACGCCGCCGCGGCATCGTCGAGCTGCGCGCCGGCCTGCGCCATGCTGCGGTACATGCTCGGCTCTTCTTTCGCCACATAGGTTTCGGTGCCGGCGCAATTGGCGAGCGCGAGAACGGCGAGCGCGAGGACGGCGGGCGTCAAAGCGCCAAGTCGGAACAATTTCATGCTGTGACAATCGTTGATTCGGAACAGGGGGCAAAATGCCCGCCGAGAGTGGCCGAACGGTGGTGGCCGATCCAATCGGTCGCCCGGCATCTACTGGCGCACCGGCAAAGCGTCAATTAGCATGTGCGGCACGTGACCTGAGATTTGCGGCACGGGCGCGAAGACGCCCGGCCTCATAGCAACAGAAGCTGGGGGAAACCGATGCAACGCCGACGCCTTGTCCTTTTGTCCGCCGCCTGCCTCGCCGCGACGCTTACCGCCGGCCTTTCCACTGCCGGCGCGCAGGGCAAATATCCCGACCGCCCGATCAAGGTGCTGATCCCTTATGGCCCCGGCGGCGCCACCGACATCGTCGCCCGCATGGTCGGCGAAGAATTCCAGAAAGTCACCGGCCAGCCTTTCGTGGTGATCAACAAGCCCGGCGCCTTCGGCATGCTGGCGATCGACGAAATGGTGAAGTCGGATCCCGACGGCTACACGCTGATGGTCGGCAATGTGTCGACCAACGCCATCACGCCGATCCTCTACGCCAAGAAGATGAGCGCGGATTACAAAACGACGGTGAAGGCGGTGACCAATCTGATCGACGTCCCGGCGTTTCTGCTGGTGACGACGGCGAACGACTTCCCGGCCAAGACGGTCGCCGAGCTGATCGCTTACGCGAAAGCCAATCCGGGCAAGTTCCGTTATGGAACCGTCGGCGTCGGCTCCTATCCGCATTACGACATGGCCTATTTCGCCAAGCGCGCCGGCGATCTCGACATGGCCGGGCTGCCCAACAAGAACGGCGCGCCCGGCGTCGTGCAGGACATGCTGCGCGGCGACGCGCAGGGCGCCTTCCTCAACGTCGCCTCGACCGCCGGCATGGTGCAGGCCGGCAAGCTGCGCGCGCTGGCGATCGCCAACCGCGCCCGGCTTCCCGAATATCCCGACGTGCCGACGATGCAGGAAGTCGGCCTGCCCGATGTCGGCACGGTGGCGTGGAACGCCTTGTTCGCGCCGGCGGCGACGCCCCAGCCGGTGCTGCAGGCCCTGTTCGCGGCGGTGCAAAAGACGCTGCAATCGCCCGACCTGATCGCCAAGCTGCACAAGCAGAACTTCAATATCGTGCCAAGCCAATCCCTTGCCGCCGCCGATGCCTGGCTCGCCTCGGAAATCAAGCATTGGCAGACCATCACCAGTTCGGTGACCATCGAGGTTCCGCAATAGGATAGAGCGGCCGTTAACGTCTGGTTCACCATTTAAGTAGCGGAAATTAACTGCAAAAAAACCAGGCAGTCCTAGTTTACCGCTCGACTGGGTGGGGAATCATGGCTGATGCAACCGCTACACTGGCAACCGCGCGCGTCCGGCGCCCGGTTGCGCTGATCGGCGCCATTGGATTTTCGGCAAGCTTCGCAGCTTTAACTGCCCTCAGCCCGGACGGCGCATCAGCCGCCACGGCGCTGGCCGCCGGCGTGATCGCAACCGCCGCCATGGTGCTGACTGCCGGCTTTGTCATCCACCGCACGCGCCAGCTCAACCGCCGCATGCACATCGCGTTCGACAATATTTCCCAGGGCGTGTGCATGTTCGGCCGCGACGAAAAACTGGTCTTCTGCAACAAGCGCTACATCGAAATCTATCAACTGTCCGCCGCGATCGCCACGCCCGGCGTCTCCATCACCGAGATGCTGGAATACCGCGCCGCCAACGGCACCTTCATGAGCGACCCGGAAACCTATCGGCGGAAACTGGTCGGCGACATGGCGCAGGGAAAAGTCACCAGCGCGGAAGTCAAGACGCCCGGCGGCCGGCTTATTCTGGTGCATAACCGCGCCATGGCCGGCGGCGGCTGGGTCGGCAGCCACGACGACATCACCGATCAGCGCAATGCCGAACTGGAGCGCGCGTCGATCCAGAAGCAGCACGACCGGCGCGCCATGATCGAACAGGCGATCACCGCCTTCCGCCAGCGCGTCGAGGAGCATCTGCGCACGGCAAGCGCCGGCGCCATGGCGATGCGCGCCACCGCGACGACATTGCGTGGCAATTCCAACCGCAGTTCGGCAAGCGCCGAGGGCGCCGTGTCGGCCTCGAACGAAGCCTGCGCCAATGTCGAAACCGCCGCGGTCTCGGCCGACGAACTGGCGACGTCGATTAGCGAAATCGGCCGGCAACTGACATCGACCACCGACATCGTCCGCGTCGCGGTCACCGAGGCGCAAGGCACCAACCGGCAGATCGACCAACTGGCGCAGGCGGCGCGCAAGATCGGCGACGTCATCAAGCTCATTCGCGATATTGCCGGTCAGACCAATCTCCTGGCGCTCAACGCCACCATCGAGGCGGCGCGCGCCGGCGATACCGGCAAGGGCTTCGCCGTCGTCGCCTCCGAGGTCAAATCGCTTGCGGTGCAGACCGCCAAGGCGACCGAGGATATTTCGGCGCTGATTACCGCGGTGCAGACCGCGACCACCGGCGCGGTGGCAGCGATCGGCCGCATTTCAAGCCGCATGCGGGAAATCGACGAATGCGCCACCGCGGTGTCGGCGGCGGTCGAAGAGCAAAACGCCGCGACCACGGAAATTTCTCAGAATGTCGCTGGCGCCGCCGACGGCACGCGGCAGGTGGTGTTCTCGCTCGGTGAGGTCGCCAACGCAGCGGACGAAACCGCGCGCACGGCGGAAAGCGTGCTGACCGCGGCGCAAGCGGTGGAAGCCGCCGCCGGTGAGCTGCGCGCCGAGGTCGAGGGTTTCCTCGCCCGCGTCGCGGCCTGACCCCCCGACACAACTTTCGTCCAGTCAAATTTGAACTTTGCGCTTGGAGGCATCCCTTCAATCCGCGATAACATTGCACGCGGGATGCGCGACGATATGGAGACGACGATGCGGTTGGGTTACTTCACGATGCCGGTACACCCGCTGGGACGGGACTGGTCGCAGACTTTGCGCGAGGACCGCGAGGCGATCATTCTGGCCGACCGGCTCGGCTTCCATGACGCCTTTGTCGGCGAGCATCTGACCGACGCCTGCGAGAACGTCACCAACAGCATGCTGTTTCTGGCGACGTTGATCGGCGACACCAAAACGATCAAGCTCGCCACCGGCACCACCAATTTGTCGCAGATCCATCCGGTCGTGGTCGCGCAGAACGCGGCAATGTTCGACCATCTGGCGCAAGGCCGCTTCATCTTCGGCATCAGCCCGGGCGCGCTCGCCTCCGATGCCGAGGTTCTCGGCCTGCTGGACGAGGACCGCAACAAGATGTTCGCCGAGGCGATCGATGTCATTCTCGAAATCTGGTCGCGCGAGCCGCCCTACGACATCGACCTGCCGAACAACCGCTTCAAGGTCGCCATCAACAAGCATGCCTCGTATGCGCTCGGCACCGGCATAATGGGCAAGCCGTTCCAGAAGCCGCGGCCGGAAATCGTCGGCACCGTGGTGGCGCCGTTCTCGCCGGGCTGCGTGCTGATGGGCAAGCGCGACTTTCATCCGCTGTCGGCCAATTTCCTTTTGGCCAAACATCTCAAGTCGCACTGGACGAATTTCGCCAAGGGCAAGGCCGAGGCCGGACAAAAGGCCGACGTCAACGACTGGCGCGTCGCCCGCACTATCTTTGTCGCCGACGACGAGGCGACGGCGCGCTCTTACGGCCGCGCGAACGCCAACAGCCCGTACCGGTTCTATTTCGAGCAGATGCTGGCCAAGATGAAGCGCAGCAACCGACTTTACGTGTTCAAGAGCCACAAGGAACAGCCGGACGAGGAGATTACGCTCGACTTCGTGATGGATCACTGCGTCATCAATGGCACGGTCAACAAGGTGGTCGATTCGATCCTGGCGTTGCGCGAGGAGACCGGCGACTTCGGCGAACTGGTTTATGCCGGCATGGACTTTGTCGATCCGGCTTTGGCCAAGCGCTCGATGACCTTGCTCGCCGAACAGGTGATGCCGCGCGTCAACGAAGCGATCGGCAAGCAGGCGGCGGCGGAGTAACTAGAAAGTGCCCGCGATCAACGCTGCGAGCTTTTCGCCGCCTTTGACGATATCATCCACCTTCAGGCACGCCGCGACGTAACGGTCCGGACGCAGCAGGATGATGTGATCAGTGAACCGCGCGAGGCGCGGATTGGCGACGCCCAGTTCAGTGGCGTCGCGGCCAAGAACGACGATGCGCGCGCCGAGTTGCGACCACGGCGCGGCGCGCAACAGCGGCAGCACTTCGTCAGGGCGCGGCGAACGGACCAAGATGGCAAAGCCGTCGCCCAACACCTCGTCGAGCAACACACCTTCAGACGAGATTTGGCGGCCCTCGACCATCACGCGCGGCTGCGGATAAAGCCGGCCGACCAGCGTGCGCTTCGCGCCCGCGCCATCCGGCACGATGAAGCCATCGGCGAAACGCGGCGGCGGCTTGAATTTCATCTGCGCGACGTAATCGCGCGCCGCCGGGAAATGATCGAGCACACGAAACAACGCCTCGATGGCTTTCGCTTTCCACACGCTCTTCGGCGCGATGACGCGGCCCATGTTGAGCGCGAATTCGATCATCGCCCAGGCATGGTCGCGGCGCTCGCGCTCGTAACTGTCGAGCAGGCCGGAGCCGAGCCGCCCTTTGGTCACGGCGGCGAGTTTCCAGGCCAGATTGTTGGCGTCGCGCAGCCCTGAGTTCATGCCCTGCCCGGCAAACGGCGGCGTCAGATGCGCGGCGTCGCCGGCGAGCAGCACGCGGCCGTCCTTCCAGCGATCGGCGATACGGGCGTGGAAGGTATAGACCACCTTGCGCACCTGCACGCTCTGCGGCGCCGCCTCATGAGTGTCCATGAGATGCTGGACCATCTCCGGCGCCAGCATGTCCTCATCGCGTTCGTGCGGGTGCAGCATGAATTCGTAGCGGCGCGTGCGGTCCGGCCCCGGCAGCGCGATGCAGGGCCGCGCCGGATTGGAGAACACCTTGGTGTGCGGCGAAGCGCTTGGCGAATTCTCAAGGTCGAGGATCAGCCAGCGCTCGCTGAAGGTCGAGCCGGCCATCGCGATGCCGAGCTGGCGGCGCACGCCGCTCGACGCGCCGTCGCAGGCGATCAGATAATCGCAGGTGAAGGTCTGCGCGATACCGCTGGCTTCCGTGACATGCACGGTAACGCGCGCATCGTTCTGCTCGAACGAGGCCAGCGTGCGCGAAAATTTCGCCGTGACGTGCGGAAAGCGCGACAGCGCCTCGCGCAATTGCCGCTCCAGGATCGGCTGGCGAAAGGCATTGCGGCGCGGAAAGCCGAATGGCTGCTCGGTCGGCTGCACCTTGGCGAAGCAGCGGCCGGCGGCAGAGAAATAGTGAGAGCCGTAGCCGGTGACGGTCTGCGCCATCACCGCCTCGACCAGGCCCGCGGCCTGCATGGTGCGCAGGCTCTCGTCATCGATCGAGACGGCGCGCGGCTCGTGCACGGTGGCGGCGTTGCGTTCGAGCACGAGCGTCTCGACGCCGCAAACGCCAAGCAGATTGGCCAGCGTCAGACCGGTCGGCCCGGCGCCGACGACGATGATGGGGTAATGGGACTGCGACACGGCTGTCGGTTCGGATAATCCGTGGCGCTTGTCAATTGGGCGGGATCAGCGCCCCGGCAGCGGCAGCGGCACGCCGGAGATGGCGGGCGGATTATTGGCGGCGGCGGGCACGATATTGGCCGGTACGTTGCCGATCGAGGCCGAGGGCGGCGCCATCGGGTTGGCCGGCGGCGGCGGTCCGGCATTGGCGACCGCGTCCGGCGCGCGGCCGGGCAGCACGACGACGCGGGTGCCGACCTGGACGCGGCTGAACAGATCCTCGACGTCCTCGTTGAGCATGCCGACGCAGCCCGACGACACATAGGAGCCGATGGTCGAGGGCTGGTTGGTGCCGTGAATGCGGTACAGCGTCTTGCCGAGATACATGGCGCGGGCGCCGAGCGGATTGCCGTTACCGCCGGCCATGAAGCGCGGCAAATAAGGCTGGCGCTCGATCATCTCGGCGGGCGGAAACCAGTCCGGCCATTCCTTCATGCGCGAGATGCGCTCGGTGCCGGTCCAGGTGAAGCCATCGCGGCCGACGCGCACGCCGTAGCGCAGCGCCTTGCCGCCGCCGAGCACCAGATAAAGATAGGTGTGCGCGGTGTCGACGATGATGGTGCCGGCCGGCTCCTTGGTCGCGTAGTCGACCAGTTGTCGTTTCAGGTTCGGCGGCAATTCCTTGGGCTGGCCCTGCTCCGGCTGTTCGTCGGCGGGCAGCGCCATGACGCTCGCGGCGGGAGCCAGCGGCGGCGGCGCGGCCGACGGGCCGGCGCCAATGGCGGCCGGCGGCCTGATCGCTTCGGTTTGCGGCTGCTGGACCGGCGTGGCCTGCGGCGGCCGCTGGTCGCCAAACTGATGGCCGACCGCCGGCGGGGCGCCATTGGAGGTGCCAAAGCCGGGCGGCGGCAGGCCTTCCGATTCAATATCGCGGGAAGTATCCGGCTGGCCATTGTTCGGTTGAATTTGGGCTTCCTGCCGGAACAGGCCCATCAGGCCGTCCATCGGATTGGACCGCGACTGGCCTTGGCCTTGCGCCAGCGCCGGGACGGCGGCCAGGACAGCGAGGACGGGCAACACCAGCAGCGAATAGCCGAGGGGTCGGTTCATTACTCACCCTTTAGAAAAACCCGCGGCCAAAAGCCGCTAAATCCGGCCTTTCAGTGCCTTGGGATGAAGGCGCATTCAAGACAATATTTGGACTATCTCGGTATCGTGATTCCTTAAACAAGCCCTGAACCCAAGGCCGATTTAGGGGCTTGTCGGCTTTCCCGCCCGCTCCGCCAGAACCTTCTTGGCGACGCGGTGCGCGTCGACCGCGGCCGGATAACCGCAATAGATCGCGACCTGGCGCAATATGGCGGCGAGCTCTTTTTCGGTAACGCCGTTGCGCAGGGCGCCACGGAAATGCGCCTCGAATTCGTGCATGCGGCCGAGGCAGGCGATCATGCCCATATTGAGAATACTGCGGTCGCGCGGCGCGAGAGCGTCGTCGGCCCAGACCGCGCCCCAGGCGTGCTCGGTCAGCTGGGCCTGAAACTGACGGTCGAATTCGGTGGTATTGGCGATTGCGCCATCGACATAGCTGTCGCCGAGCACCTGGCGGCGCATGGCCATGCCGCGGTCGTAGATGGTTTTGTCCATTTTGTTTCGCTCCCGGTTTGGTTGGTGCCGCATGTTGACAGGAACAGGCTGATTTCGTCCATTCGCCCGCTGACGAAGCTTCAAGGGATAAACAAATGAAAGTGGCCATTATCGGCGGCGGGATTTGCGGCCTGTCGCTGGCGCTCAACCTGCACAAGCGCGGCATCGCGTGCCGCGTCTATGAGCGCGCCCCGGAGATCAAGCCGCTTGGCGTCGGCATCACACTGCTGCCGCACGCGATGCGGGAATTTTCCGCGCTCGGCCTTGGCGACAAGTTGCTCGCCGCCGGCATCGAGAACCGCGACAGCTGTTTTTACAACCGCTTCGGCCAGCTCATCTATCGCGAGGACCGCGGCAAATTCGCCGGCTATCAGTACCCGGAAGTCGGCATCCACCGCGGCAAACTGCATGTCATCTTGTATGACGCCGTGAAGAAGACTCTGGGCGATGACGCCGTCGTCACCGATTGCGAAGCGGTCCGCATCGAGCAGGACGACGCCGGCGCCACGGTTCATTTCAAAAGCAGCGGCGGCGCGGCGCGCGAACCTGTGCGCGCCGATGTCGTCATCGATTGCGAGGGCGTCAATTCGGCGATCCGGCGGCAGTTCTATCCGGACGATAAAATCGTCTTCTCCGGCATCAATACCTGGCGCGGCGTGACGCGGCGGAAGCCGATCAATGGCGGCCGCACCTATATGCGGGTCGGCTCGATCAACACCGGCAAGATGGTGATCTATCCGATCGTCGATAATATCGACGGCGACGGCAACCAGCTGATCAACTGGATGGCCGAGATCAAGCGCGATACCGACGTCCAAAACGACTGGAACAAACCGGGCGATCTCGCCGACTTCTTCCCGATCTACGAGGACTGGCGCTTCGACTGGCTCGACGTGGCGCAGATGATCCGCGACGCCGACCAGATCCTGGAATATCCGATGGTCGACAAGGACCCGATCGCCAAGTGGACCTTTGGCCGCGTCACGCTCGCAGGAGACGCCGCGCATCCGATGTATCCGCGCGGCTCGAACGGTGCGGCGCAGGCGGCGATCGACGCGCGCACCTTGGCGGATTGCCTGCAAAAGAACGCCGATCCGCGCGCCGCGCTGAAGGCTTATGAAGATGCGCGCGCATCCGTCGCCGCCAAAGTGGTCGAGACCAACCGCTCGACGCCGCCCGACTTCATCAACATCAAGGTCGAGGAACTGGTCGGCGACAGACCGTTCGACAATCTCGACACCTATATCAGCCAGGACGAATTGCGGGCGCTGTCGGAAAACTACAAGCGCATCGCAGGATTTGCGCTGAGTGACGTCGGCGCGCGTCCCTGATGACGGCGAAAATCCTCATCGTCGGCTGCGGCGCGATCGGTGGCTTGTTCGCCACCGCCCTGAGCAAGGCCGCCGACGTCACCGGCTTCGACGCCAATGCCGAGCATGTTGCCGCGGTCAAACGCGACGGCCTGCGCGTGACGGGCAAAAGCCCGCGCGTGGCGCGCTTCGCCATCACCGGCAATGTCGACGCCCTGCGCGGCAAGAATTTCGACGCCATTTTCTTTCTGATCAAATCGAAAGCCACCGCCGCGGTGCTGGCGCAATTGCGGCCGGTGCTTGGCGGCAATCCGGTTCTGGTCACCGTGCAGAACGGCATGGGCAATGCCGAAGTGCTGCTCGATGTGCCGAACGCGATCGTGGCGCGCGGCGCCACCATGAATGCCGGGCGCTATGTCGAGCCCGGCGTGGTCGAGAACCTGATCGAGGGCAAGACCTGGCTCGGTCCCGAACGCGGCAGCGTCGCGGACATTGCCGCGCTCGGCGCGACGCTGAACGAAGCCGGCATGGTGACCGAGATCGTCACTGAGCCAATGGGCGCGGTGTGGTCGAAATTCGTCTTCAACTGCGTGATGAACCCGCTGGGCGCGCTGATGATGGGCGACAACGCGGCGCGCCATAACGTGGCGGAGATGCGCGCGCTCACTGACGACATGGCGGCCGAATGCATGGCGGTGATCGAAGGCCTCGGCGGCCGCTTCGCCTTTCCGCCGATGGAATTCGTCGCTAAAATCCGCGCCGGCGAGGTGCCGCTGTCGAAACATGCCGGTTCGATGGCGCTCGACATCGCGCGTGGCGCGCCGACCGAAATCGACGAGCTGACCGGCTTCATCGTCCGCGAGGCCGACCGGCTCAATATCCCGGTGCCGAATTGCCGCACCGTCTATCGTTTGGTTAAGGGATTGGAGCTGGCCAGCCAGGCCCGGGTTGCAAAGCCGAGATAGAACAATACCTTATGCATATGACGGCCGAGTTATACCCGCTTTCCCCACTCTGCCGCCGGCACAGGTTTTTGGCCGCCCACCCGTTCATTGGACAGGCCAAACACTAGAATGAGCCGGTTTTTCCGATGGCGGTTGCGCACGCGACATGGATGACAGCGACGAAGCGCTTATGGCACGCGTCGCCCGCGGCGACGAGGCGGCCTATCGGCTGCTGTCGCGCCGCCATGTCCCGGCCATGCTCGGCCTGGCCCGCCGCATTCTCGGCAACGCCGCCGACGCGGAAGACGTGGCGCAGGAAGCCATGCTGCGGGTCTGGACCCATGCGCCGCGCTGGCAGCCCTTGGCGGCCTTCCGCACCTGGCTTACCCGTATCGTGGTCAATCTCTGTCTCGACCGCAAACGGCGCGCGCCCTGGGTCGAACTGGATGCGGCCGGCGACATCGTCGACCCGACGCCGGATGCCGGCGAACAGGCCGAACAAAGCGAACGCGACCGTCTGGTCGCCAAAGCGACGGCGGAACTTCCGGCCCGGCAGCGCACCGCCATTGTGCTCACTTATGGTGACGGCATGAGCAATGCGCAGGTCGCGGAAATTCTCGACACCACGGTGTCGGCGGTGGAAACATTACTGGTGCGCGCCAAGCAAAATTTGCGCCGCGCGCTCGAGAGCGTGATCGATAAGGATAATGCCGGATGACAAACGAACCATTGCCGCATTTTATCGACGCCGCGCTCAGGCGCACCACGCAGGAGAAGCCGGTCGAACAGGCCGCGATCAACCGCGTGCTGGCCCGGCTTAGCCCGCCGCTGCCGCGCCAGAAGGCGCGGTTGTGGCAAATTCCCGCGGTGCTGCTCGACTGGCAGTTCGCGCCCGCATGGCCGCGCATGGTCGCGCTCGCCGCCTGCGCGGTGCTCGGCTTTTATGTCGGCATCGCCGGACTCGATCGCCGCTTCGATCAGTTCGACGCGCGCTTCGCCAGCGCCAGCCGCGCCGATCTCGGTTCGATCGTGTTCGAACCTGAATCGCTGACCGGAGCGCGGCCATGAGCACCGTCCAACTCGCGCCGAGCACGATGACCCGCCCGTCCGCGCGCTGGCTGCTGCTCGGCTCGCTGGCGCTCAATCTGTTTTTTATCGCCTTCGCGGCCGCCCTGGCGGTCCGTGCGCCAGCGCCGGCGCCGGCCTGGGATCGCGACGTCTTCGTGCGCGCCGAGCGCATCGCCGACACGTTGCCGGCGGCAGACGCCGCCACCTTGCGCAACCGGATCAAGGCCAGCCGCGGCGACATCGAAAGCGCGCAGACTAAATTCCGGTCGGCGCAGGACGTTATCCGTGACACGCTGCGCGCCGAGCCGTTCGACGCCGAGGCGCTTCGCGCATCGATGGCCAATGCGCGCGCGGCGCGTCAGGCCTTCGACCAGACCATTCAAGGCGTGTTCGCCGGCGCCGCTGCGCAAATGTCACAGCCGGGCCGCCAGGCACTCGCCGACTGGCCGCCGGGCCGCAAAAGCGCGAGCGGCAAGCCGTGATTTAGGCTAGCCTGCCGCCCGAGCCCGTTCAGTCATGCCGGTCGTTTCCGGATAGTCCCAGTCATCTTTGTGTTTGTAAGAGTACTCATTATGCGTCGCGGTGGTAATTGCGTGCGGTCGGGAACCAAAGCAGCGATGCGTCCGTTGTGGACCATGCTGCAGGGAACTTGCCTGATGTTGACTTTGGGCGGCTGCCTGTTGTCCGACAAGCCCGAGCCCGCGCTCGATATCCCCCAATCCTATGACGCCAGTTCGCCAAAGCCGGCGATCGCCGAGGCGGCGCTGCCGCCGCTCGACTGGTGGCGCGGCTTTCGCTCGCGCGAACTGACTGAAATCGTCGAACAGGCGCGCGCGGCCAATCTCGACATCGCCGCGGCGGTCGCCCGCATCGTGCAAGCCGATGCGCAGGCGCGCATCGCCGGTGCGCCGCTGCTGCCCGGCGTGACGCTCGATGGGTCGGCAACGCGCTCGCGCGCTTCGCAAAGCACGGGCACCGGCACCGCCGGCGGCGCGTCCGAGCGCAACAATGTGCAGGCGACATTGAGCGCCAGTTATGAAATCGACTTCTGGGGCAAGAACCGTTCGGCGCTGCGCGTGGCCGAGGAAACCGCCGTCGCCAGCCGCTACGACCGCGAAGTGGTCGGCCTGACCACCGTGGTCAGCGCGGCCAATGCCTATTTCCAGGTGCTGGCGGCGCAGGACCGGCTTGCCGTCGCGCGCGAGAACCAGGCCAGCGCCACGCGCGTGCTCGACCTCATCAAGCAGCGCGTCAATGCCGGCACCGCGTCGGCGCTCGACACCGCGCAGCAGGAAAGCATCGTCAACACCCAGCGCGCCGCCATTCCGCCACTCGAACAGACGCTCAAGCAGAACCGCAACGCACTCGCCGTGCTGATGGCGCGCTCGCCGGAAAGCGTGCGCGTGCGCGGCGGCACCTTGCGCGCCATCGCCTATCCGCGCGTCACGCCGGGCCTGCCGTCCGAACTGTTGACGCAACGCCCGGATATCCGCGAGGCCGAAGCGCAGCTCGCCGCGGCGAACGCCAATGTCGAGAACGCGCGGGCGCAGATGCTGCC
>CAITJJ010000223.1 GCA_903892675.1 uncultured Hyphomicrobiales bacterium
AAAAGTCGTGTGCTCTACCAGCTGAGCTACGCGCTCGTCACCCTTGCGATGATCTTATCCGATTGGCCCGCGCGAGCGGGATAAACGAAGGCGGGGAGGCGGTTCCCGTCACGGGCTCCCAAGTCGGATCATGCGCTGGCGGTGTGTAGGGGGGCGGGATGGCGAGGTCAATAGGCGGCAAGCCGCCCTGTGGGGAGCCGTTTCGGCTGGATTTCCGGGCCAAATCGCGGTTCCTTTGCCCATATCTTGAACTCGCCCCCGGCCGCCGCGGTTTGCTACACTCACATCGTACGGCGCTGCCGCACCCGTTCTCCTTTTAATCGCCGCCCGGAGCTTTAAAGACCATGCCTATCGTCAACCGCGTCGCCGACCTGCATGCCGACATCACCGCCTGGCGGCGCGATCTGCACGCCCATCCGGAACTGCTCTACGAGGTGCACCGGACCGCGGCCTCGGTCGCGGCGAAGCTGACGGAATTCGGCTGCGACGAGGTGGTGCCGGGGATCGGCCGCACCGGCGTGGTCGGGGTCATTCGCGGTCGCAAAGGCACCTCTGGCAAGACGATCGCGCTGCGCGCCGACATGGACGCGCTGCCGATCGAGGAGGCCAATGACCTGCCATACAAGTCGACCGTCCCCGGCAAGATGCACGCCTGCGGCCATGACGGCCACACCGCGATGCTTCTGGGCGCGGCGCGCTATCTCGCCGAGACCCGCAATTTCGACGGCACGGCTGTGGTGATTTTCCAGCCGGCCGAGGAAGGCGGCGCCGGCGCCAAGGCCATGCTTGAGGACGGCATGGTCGGCCGTTTTGCCATCGACGAATTCTACGGCATGCACAATGCCCCGGGCATGCCGGTCGGCGAGTTCGGCCTGTCCAAGGGCCCGATGATGGCGGCGGCGGATTTCGTCACCATCGACATCGAAGGCGTCGGCGCGCACGCGGCGCGGCCGCATCTCGGCATCGACACGGTGCTGGTCGGCGCCCAGATCATCAATGCTATGCAGTCGGTGGTGTCGCGCAATGTCGATCCCCTGAAGTCGGCGGTGGTGTCGATCTGCATGTTTCAGGCCGGCAATACCGACAACGTCATCCCGCAAACGGTGCAACTGCGCGGCACCGCGCGCAGCCTCGACGCCGGCGTGCAGGATCTTCTGGAAAAGAACCTGCATCGCATTGTCGAGCACACGGCGGCGGCCTATGGCGCCAAGGCGAAATTGACCTACCGGCGCAGCTACCCGGTGCTGGTCAATCACGACCGCGAGACGGAATTCGCCTCCGCCGTGGCCAGCCAGATTGCCGGCGCCGAGCGGGTCAACACGACGCTGCCGCCGATGATGGGCGCGGAGGACTTCTCCTTCATGCTCAACACAAAGCCTGGCGCATTCATCTGGGTCGGCAACGGCGACAGCGCCGGGCTGCACCACCCGAAGTACAACTTCAATGACGACGCGATCCCGCTGGGAACGTCTTACTGGGTGCGGCTGGTGGAGACTGCGCTGCCGGCTTAAGCCGACAGCGTCTTTTACTGCGCCAGTTCGGGCTGCTTTTGCGCCACCGGCGCGGGCGCGACGGCTTCGGCAATCCGCGCCGGGCGGCGGCCGATGAGTTCGCCGAACTGGGTCTCGATCGCGCGCCATGTGGCAAAGTCGTTGATGCGCGAACGCTCGAGCAGCGCGATCGCCACCGCGGCGACGAACGGCAGGCTCTGGATCACCAGCACGCCGGCGAAGATGTTGATCTCGCGTACTTCCTTGATGTTGGTCTCGACCAAAATCACGGCGCCGCCGATCAGCAGAACCGACAGCACAGCTTCCCAGAAGGCGTGGAAGTCGGTGCGGCGGCGGAGTTTGTTCGAGCCGCCTTTGTCGGTGCGCACGAAGGGTAAGTGGTCCTTGATCATGCCCATGGCAACGGCGCGCGCCACCGTCCACTGCACCGACATCGCGGCGATGGCCGAGACAAACAACTGGCCTTTGCCGGTTTGCACGCGCAGGCGGTAGAGCGTGACGAAATGCGCCATCGAGACGACGAAGCTGGCGAGGATCGGCACGGTGAGAATGCGATCCGGCACGGCGATATCGAGGAAGGCGATGATCGGTACCCAGACGATGTTGAGGATCGCGACGACGACGCCGACGCTTTCGGCGCCCAGCCAATTGAGCCAGCCGAGCGAGAATTCGCGCTTCTGGTCGCGGGTCAGCCGGCTGTGGCCTGGCAGGAAACGGCGCCAGTGCTTCTTGAGAATTTGCAGCCCGCCATAGGCCCAACGATCGCGCTGCTTCTTGTAGGCGTTGAACGTGTCCGGCAACAGGCCGTGGCCGTAGCGCTTGTTGGTGTAATGCGCGTGATAGCCGAGTTCGAGGAGAGTCAGGCCGAGATCGGTGTCCTCGCAGATCGTGTCACTCGACCAGCCGCCGGCCGCCTCGATGGCCGAACGGCGCACCAGGCACATCGTGCCGTGCACGACGATGGCGTTGTGTTCGTTCCGCTGCACCATGCCGATATCGAAGAATCCGGCATATTCGCCGTTCATGGCGTGATGCATCAGGCTGCGGTCGCCGTCGCGGTGATCCTGCGGCGCCTGCACCAGGCCGACCGCAGGATCGGCAAACAGCGGCACCAGATCCTTGAGCCAGTCAGGCGTCACGACATAGTCGGCATCGATGATGCCGATGACTTCGGCGTCGGCCGCGGTGTGCACGGTCGCCAGACGCAAGGCGCCGGCCTTGAAGCCTTCGAGATTGTTGGCCAGCACGAACTTGAAGCGTTCGCCGAGGACGCGGCAGTGCTCTTCGACCGGCATCCACATAGCCGGATCGGGCGTGTTGTTGACGACCACGACGCATTCGAAATTCGGGTAATCGAGGCGCGCGACGGCATCAAGCGTCTGCTTGAGCATCTCCGGCGGTTCGCGATAGGCCGGGATGTGGATCGACACTTTCGGCGCGGCGAATTCCGGCGCCAGCGGTGGCGCGTTCGGCACCAGCCGCATGGGCTTGCGGCCAAAGGCGATCGACGCGATTTCCTCGATGCGCGCCAGCGCGATGACGATCAACGGGATCAGCAGCAATGTGCCGAGGCCGAGCGCGAAGGCCGCGCCGGGCACGAAGTAATGGCCGTTCCAATAGGCGAACAAGGCCGCCGACCAGGCGCCGACGGCGTTGGCCGCGGCCGCCAGCAGAACGACCTGCCAGACGGTGACAGCGGCCGCCGACAGGATCGGCAGCGACAGCAACACGCTCACAAGGAGCGCGATGCCGGCAAGCTTCCAGTGATCCGGATTGCCGACCGGGCCGGTCCAGCTGAACTTCTCATGACGGGAGGCGTCAAGAATGCCCCAATAAGGGCCGACGCCGCCTTCGAAAATCTTCCATGGCTGATCGATGGCTTCGACGATGTTGTAGTCGATGCCGTAGGCCTCGGCACGCGAGACGAAATCGCGCAGCGCCACGGCCTGCTCGACGCGGCCCGGATTGGCCGATTTGAGATTGTAGCCGGCGCTCGGCCAGCCGAACTCGGCGATGACGATGCGCTTGCCGGGATAGGCGCGGCGCAGCTTGTCATAGATGATGATGGCCTGATCGACAGCCTGGGTTTCTGAGAAGCCTTCCCAATAAGGTAGGATATGCGCGGCGATATAATCGACCGCCGACACCAGTTCGGGATGCTCTATCCAGACGTTCCAGATTTCGCCGGTGGTCACCGGCACCGAGACCGAGCGCTTGACGCGCTGGATCATCGTAATCAAGTCGGAAACTTTCTGTTCGCCGCGGTAGATCGTTTCGTTGCCGACGAAGATGCCGTTGACGTTGCTGTGACGCTTGGACAATTCGATCACCGAACGCATTTCGCGCTCGTTGCGCTCCTTGTCCTTGTCGATCCAGGCGCCGATGGTCGCGCGCAGACCGAATTCGGAAGCGATGCCGGGCACCAGTTCGACGCCGGCGGTCGATGAATAGGTGCGGACCGCCCGGGTCATCGGCGCCAGCAGCTTCAAGTCGGCGCGGATGCGCGTGGCCTGGGCCTTGCCGCCTTCGTCAGGGTTTACGCTGCCCTCGAACGGGGCATAGGAAACGCTGGCCAGTTGTCCGTTAAAGTCGGGGGCGTTTACCTGGTCGCGAGAAAAAGCCCATAATCCAGCGTGCACGCACACCACGAGGGCGACGACAGCGGCGACGGTGCGCATTGCTTCACAACCACATGGGGCAGGATGGCAGACCCTCGAACCCGTCCCCTGGGCTCAGCCGGAGCTTGTTCTGCTGTAGTGCAGCATAGCTCAGCAATAGGCATCTGTTCAAGTATATCACGCACATGGCAAATCCTTGACGCGCGCATGGCACGAGCAAGACATTCAACACGCGCAAGGCAACATATTCACAACGCGGTCAGGGCTTTGCCGTTCCACCGGAGGTGGCGGCCGGGGTCGGCATGGCGTCGGCGGCGGTCGGCGCAAGGCCGGGATTGATCCAGCAGGCGTGGACCCGGCCGTTCAGCGTTTCCTGGGCTTTGGGATCGATATTTCCCTGCCGTACCAGGCAGCGGAAAGTGGCCTGGATATGGGCGCCGGGGCAGCCGAAGCGATCGTAAAGGTCGAGATGGCGGAAGGCGGTATCGAGGTCGTCGCGCCAGAGTAGATTGACCACACGGCGGCCGAGCCAGACGCATTCCGGATTGCCGGCAGGGCCGGTCAGGGTGCGGGTCGCTTCGGCGATCTCGTCGATCTTTTTCTGGCCTTCCTTGTCTTTGACGGCGGGCTCGGTCGCGGCCGCTTTCGGCGGCTCCGCCGGCTTGCCGCCGCTTTGCGCGAAGGCTGGACCCGAGAGACTGACGGATGCCAAGCAAAGCAAGGCAAGGAACTGACGCAGCGAAGTCATAAACGGTATTTTCCCGCCGGTGTTGAAGGTAAGCCGCCCGCCCGAAGTCCAGTCCACTTGAGACTGGATTGGGACGCTATTGCGGCGCCCCGAATGGTCCGGCCTTGATCATCTCGATTTTCTTTTTTTAGCCCGGGCTCAATTCATCGCTTTGTTAGGCTTACGTTCAGTTTGCAGTTGGCTGGGCACTTTTGGCACCGTTTAATTCCACTTCACTCGCCCAAACCCGACCTTACCCAAGATTAAAACTTGGCCTTAGTGGCGCGGCTTTGTCCAGTGTCTCGGCAAGACTTGCTTAAAATTGCCGAGTGGCGTTGCCGCTGGGGGTCGGTTGACGGCGGCCGGGCCAGGCGAACCGAACGCACGCCGCGTTCCGGCGGTCTTTGTCGACAAAGTCTTGGCAGGCACCGGCGCGCCCTATATGCCGAGGCGCCGGATCGCCAAAAGCCGCGAATTCTCCGAATTGGATTTTGCATGCGCATTGGACTCGTTTGCTTCGCCGTCGCGGCGGCATTCATTGGCAGCGTCTGGTTCTGGCTGGGCAGTCCGGTGCAAGTGGCCTCGTCTCAATTAAGCGTCGGCGAAAAGCTTTATTGCGTGTCCTACGCGCCATTCCGCGGCAGCCAGACACCGTTCGACCCGACCACCCAAATCCCGGCGGCCCAGATCGAGGCCGATCTGATCCAGCTAGCCGCTATAACCGACTGCGTGCGGATTTATTCGGCCGACCAGGGCCTCGAACAGGTTGTGCCGATCGCCGCCAAGCTTGGCTTGAAGGTGCTGCAGGGTTTCTGGATTTCAAACAATGCGCAAAAGACGCGGGTGCAGTTTGAAACCGCAGCCCAGCTCGCCAATCAGTATCCGGAAACGGTCCGGGCCGTGGTGGTCGGCAACGAGGTTCTGTTGCGCGGCGACCTGTCGGCGCCGGACCTGGCCGCGACCATCCGGGCGATGAAGGCGCGGGTGAAAGTGCCGGTGACCTATGCGGATGTCTGGGAGTTCTGGCTGCGGGCGCCGGACGTCGCGGCGGCGGTCGACTTCGTTACCATTCATATTCTGCCCTATTGGGAGGATTTCCCGATTGCCGCCGGGCTCGCCGGACCGCATGTCGACGCCATTCGCCGCCAAGTGGTGGCGGCGTTCCCGGGAAAGGAAGTCATCATCGGCGAAGTCGGCTGGCCGAGCGCCGGCCGCATGCGCGAAGGCGCCTTGCCGTCGCCGGTTAATCAGGCGCGGGTCGTTCAAGACGTGCTGGCTTTGGCCAAACGCGACAAGGTGAAAGTCAACGTCATCGAGGCCTTCGACCAGCCGTGGAAGCGCGCGCTCGAAGGCGTGGTCGGCGGCCATTGGGGACTGTTCGACGACGCCTCGCATAAGCCGAAATTTGTCGTCGGGCAGGCGCTGTCGAACCATCCGGGCTGGCCGCTGCAGGCCGCTGGCGGCATCGCTTTCGCCGCGCTGGTATTCGGCGCGGCATGCGCGGCGCGGCGTGGCATGCGGTCGTATACCAATCCATCGTTGACCCTGTGGCTGGCGGTCACCGGCAATGCGATCGCCGGCGGCGCGCTGATTGGCATGAGCGTTGCCAACCTGCCGGTCGAAAGCCTTTACGCCAGCGGATGGCTGCGCTCGCTCGCCTTTCTGGCGGTTGCGGTTGTCTCGCCCGTGGCGGTCAGCATGGCGATTATTCGCGAGGTGGCGCTGCCGCGGTTTTCGCGGCTGATCGGGCCGGTCGAGGGGCGCGTGCGCGACCCGCTGACCCTGACGATCGGCGCGGTCGCCATAGTAACGGTGCTGCTGGCGTTGATCGTCGCGCTCGGCCTGGTTTTCGATCCGCGCTACCGGGATTTTCCATTCGCGCCGCTGACTGCCGCCGTGGCGCCGCTGTTCCTCATCAGCGTCACAATGCCGCGTCCGCCCGGCGCGCGCGGCGCTGCCGAAATCGCCGCGGGCGCGGTGCTGGCGACGTCGGTGCCGTACATCGTGCTCAATGAAGGTCTGGCCAACTGGCAGTCGTTGTGGGTGTCGGCGATGCTGGCGGCGCTGGCTTTTACGCTTGTTCGGGTTCGCGACGCGCGAGGCTGAGGATCAGCAGGCCGATCGCCAGCGACGACAGGACGACGTTGTACAAAACCACACCGATACAGGCGATCGCCAGCGCGGCGGCGAACAATACCAAAGTCGGGCGCAGCAAATTGAGCGCGGCGATCACAAGCGCGGCGATGCCAAATACCGAATTTTGAAACAGAGTGGTGGCGACGGCGCGCGTAAAGCACAGCCACGTATTCAGGCCCGCGCCGCAAGCGAGGCCGACCGGCGATTGTTCGATGCCGAGATAGCGCAAATATAGCGCATAGCCCAGCGCACTAAAGCCGACGATCAGAAGAATATTGGTGGCACGCGCGCTCGGCAGAAACAATTTCATCGCGGATCGGTCCGGTTCAAGCGGCGGGTAGCAACGGGCGGGACTATGCCGTCTGGCGAGGGCGGCGGCAATGCGACGGCCGCGCTATTGCGGCACGGTCAGTTGCGCGCCGGCGAACTTGGTGGCTCGGCAAGTGACGCGCGAGGCGGCAAAGCGGGCGCAGACTTGCGCGGCGGCCGCCGCGTTCGGCAACGGCCCGACGATCAGCCGGTATGGGGTCATGTGCGGGCGCGTGTCGCGCGCCACCAAGGGACGCAGGCCGTTGAGCAGCGGACCGAAATTGGCTTTCACCGCGGCCCAGCGCGCCTGCATGATCTCCAGGCTGCGGGCGCCGCCGAGATCGATGCCGACTTCCCTGCCGTTACCGCCGTGACTGAGCTCGCCGGGAGTTGCTCCGGCGATCGGCATCGGCGGCAATGGAATCGGTTCGCCGAGCGGCGGGGCGACCTGCGGCTCGGATGATTGCGCGGCGGCGACTTGGGTCTCTGCGACCGGAGGTTCAGCGACTTGCGGCGCGGTCGTTTGGGTCGCGGCTATTTGCGGGAGGGTAGCGGCGGCCTTGGCGGCGGCGGCCAGGGCTTCGGCGGTCTTGGGGTCCTCTTCCGGCTCGCGGTTGTCTTGCTTCGCTTCCTCAGGTGCAGGACTCTTATTGGCACTCTTGCCGTCGGCCTTGCCGATCGGTTCGAGGCGGGCCGGCGGCGCCGTCATCGGCGCGGCGACGGTCGGCGCGAGCGGAGCAGGGCGAGCGGCGGCGGCCGCCAGTTCGCGTTTGAGCGAGCCGGTCACGTCGGACAAGTTCTGCTCGAGGGTGGCGATGCGGGCGGTGAGCCGTTCACGGTCGGCGGCCAGTTCGCGCACCTGCGCCTCCAGCCGCGCGGTCTCGCGCCTTTGCATGTCGGCATCGGGCTGCGCGACAAAATCGGCCTGGGTAACGACGCGGGCCGGCGCCGGCTCCGAGCCGAAAACCAGTTGCAGCCGCTGCGATCCGATATCGGTCTGGGTAATCAGAATGGCGCTCGCCAAAGCGACAATGGCGGCACCGCCCCAGAGGCTGGCTCGCCACAGGACGCTGTTATCGGGCAATCGACCGAGTTCAGGCGGCTCCTCTTGGTCGGCCATTTCTATCCTCGCAAGCGGCGAATCAGGTCATTGAAAACATTAGCAGAATCCGGCAATGCTGGCTTTCAATCAAGGCGGTAAAAGGCTAAGCACGGTCGCGACGTGCCAAAATGACCGGCGGCGGCGCTTGCAGCCGGCTCCGGCTTACGGTTTGAGCTGAAAACGAATGAATCGACCGACCGCGCCCCACGCGAATTGCCTGGCCATCGTGCTCGCGGCCGGCGAGGGAACGCGCATGCGATCCTCTACGCCGAAGGTCCTGCACAGCATCGGCGGCCGCAGTTTGATCGCCCATGTGCTGGGCGCGGCAATCAAAGCCGGCGGCGACGAGATCGCCGTGGTGGTCGGCCCCGGACGGGACGACGTCGCAGCCGAGGCGCGCAAGCTCGCCCCTCAGGCGCAAATATTCGAGCAGCGCGAACGCCTCGGCACCGCGCATGCGGTGCTGGCGGCGCGCAAAGCGATCGAAGGCAGGGCCGGCGATGTTCTGGTGATGTTCGCCGACACGCCTTTGGTGCGGGCGGAAACGCTGACGGCCTTGCGCGCCGCGCTGCGCGATGGCGCGGCGGTGGCGGTTCTCGGCTTTACGCCGCAGGACCCAGCCGGCTACGGACGGCTGGTAACGACGGGCGGTGATCTTACGGCCATCGTCGAGGAAAAAGATGCAACGGCGCAGCAGCGCGCGATCGGCTTCTGCAATGGCGGGCTGATGGCGCTATCCGGTGTACACGCGCTGACGCTGCTCGACAGAGTCGGCAATGACAACAGCAAGGGCGAGTTTTATCTGACCGACGCGGTTGCCGTCGCGCGCGCGATGGGATTGAAGGCGGTCGCCATCGAAACCTCGGAGGACGACGTGCGCGGCATCAACACCAAGGCGCAGCTCGCGCAGGCCGAAGCGGTGCTGCAAGGCCGTCTGCGCGCGCAGGCGATGGACGCTGGCGTTACTTTCGTCGCACCGGAAACCGTGTTTCTGTCGAGCGATACCAAACTCGGCCGCGACGTCACCATCGAGCCGAATGTAGTGTTCGGCCCCGGCGTGACGGTAGAGGACGGCGCGATCATTCGTTCCTTCTCGCATCTGGAGGGCGCTTATGTCGGCCGCGGCGCGCGCGTCGGACCGTTTGCCCGGCTGCGTCCCGGCGCAAAGCTGGGAACGGACGTCCATATCGGCAATTTCGTCGAGGTGAAGCAGGCGACGATCGAGGAAGGCGCAAAGGCCAACCATCTCGCCTATATCGGCGATGCGCGGGTCGGCGAGGGCGCCAATATCGGCGCCGGCACCATCACCTGCAACTACGACGGCGTCGACAAGCACCGCACCGATATCGGCAAAGGCGCGTTCATCGGCACCAACTCGTCGCTGGTCGCGCCTGTCAAAATCGGCGATGGCGCCTATATCGGTTCTGGCTCGGTGGTGACCAAGGACGTACCGGCCGACGCGCTGATGGTCGAACGCGCCGAACCGGTGATCAAGGAAGGCTGGGCGGCGCGCTTCCGGGCGGCCAAGGCGGCGCGTAAGAACAAGTCTTAACGGTTCGGCATGTCACCGCTGACATACGGCGCAACAGGTTTTGATTTCTGGGGCTTCATCGTGGCGGCTACACGATCAGCTCAGGCAGAGGCAGTAAAGGGGCAGGGGCTCGCTTAACGATGTGCGGAATCGTCGGAATTCTCGGGAATGCGCCGGTCGCCGGCCAGCTGGTCGACGCGCTCAAGCGCCTCGAATATCGCGGCTATGATTCCGCCGGTATCGCCACGCTCGACCACGGCGTCATGGCGCGGCGGCGCGCCGAAGGCAAATTGCAGGCGCTGGAAAGCAAGCTCAGGAGCGAACCGCTCGGCGGCAATACCGGCATCGGCCATACACGCTGGGCGACGCATGGACGGCCAACCGAAAGCAATGCGCATCCGCACGCGACCGATATCGTGTCGGTGGTGCATAATGGGATCATCGAGAACTTCCGCGAATTGCGTGAGAAGCTGATCGCCGGCGGCGCCACATTCCGCAGCGAGACCGATACCGAAGTGGTCGCACATCTGGTCAGCGAGAAGATCAAGCAGGGTAAGTCGCCGGTCGACGCGGTCGGTGCCACGCTCAAGCAGTTGCGTGGCGCCTTCGCGCTGGCCTTCATCTTCGCCGGCCATGATGAATTGCTGATCGGCGCGCGCAAGGGTTCGCCGCTTGCGGTCGGCTACGGCAAAGGCGAGATGTATCTCGGCTCTGACGCTTTCGCACTGGCGCCATTTACCGATACGTTGAGCTATCTCGACGAGGGCGACTGGGCGGTGCTCTCCCGCGACGGCGTCAAGATATACGACGAGCAGGATCGTCCGGTCGAGCGCGCCATCGTCAAGACCAGTGTGTCGTCGCAACTGGTCGACAAGGGCAACCACAAGCACTTCATGGCCAAGGAAATCCATGAACAGCCGGAAGTGGTCGGCCACACTTTGGCGCACTATATCGACATGGTTACGGAAACCGTGGCGCTGCCGGTGCCGCTGCCATTCGAATGGAGCAAGATCAAGCGGCTGTCGATCTCGGCCTGCGGCACCGCTTATTATGCTGGACTGGTGGCGAAATACTGGTTCGAGCGTTTCGCCAAGCTGTCGGTAGAAATCGATATCGCTTCCGAATTCCGCTATCGCGAGGCGCCGCTCGAGGCCGGCGATCTGGCGATCTTTATTTCGCAATCGGGCGAGACCGCCGACACGCTGGCAACATTGCGCTACGCGCGCGAGATGAAGCAGCACATTCTGTCGGTGGTGAACGTCACCTCCTCGACCATTGCGCGCGAAAGCGACGTGGTGATGCCGACCTTGGCGGGGCCGGAAATTGGCGTCGCCTCGACCAAGGCTTTCACCTGCCAATTGTCGGTGCTGGCCTGTCTGGCGCTCGCCGCCGGCCGTGCGCGCGGGCATTTGTCGGCCAAGGACGAACAGAATCTGGTGCATGCCTTGGTCGAGGTGCCGCGCCTGATGGCGCAGGCGCTGACGCTTGAGCCGCAGATCGAAAAGCTCGCGCACGATCTCGCCAAGGTAAAGGACGTGCTTTATCTCGGCCGTGGCACCAGCTTTCCGATCGCACTGGAAGGCGCGCTCAAGCTCAAGGAAATTTCCTACATCCACGCCGAAGGTTATGCCGCCGGCGAACTCAAGCATGGACCCATCGCGTTGATTGACGAAACCATGCCCGTGATAGTCATTGCTCCGCACGACCGGGTGTTTGAAAAAACCGTGTCGAACATGCAGGAAGTCGCGGCGCGCGGCGGCAAAATCGTTCTGGTCACCGATCCGAAGGGCGCCAAGGAGGCGACCATCGAATCCCTCGTGACCTTGATGCTGCCGGAAATGGCCTCGACGGTGACGCCTTTGGTTTACGCCATTCCGGTGCAACTGATCGCCTATCATACGGCGGCGGCGATCGGCACCGATGTCGACCAGCCGCGCAATCTCGCAAAATCGGTTACGGTAGAGTAAGATCACTCCATGATCGAAATTAACGAAAAGCCTGGCGAGACGATGGCCGCCGACGCGGAGCGCTTGCTCGCATCGCAGACCAGCGCCGCCGGTCGCATCCGCAATTATTTCCTCACCGGCCTGGTGGTCGCCGGACCGCTGTTGATCACCGCGTATTTGAGCTGGTCGTTCATCAACTGGGTCGACGATCTGGTGCGGCCGTTCATTCCGGCGGCTTACCGGCCGGAAACCTATCTGCCCTGGCCGATCCCGGGCACCGGCCTTGTGATTGCATTTTTTGCGCTGACGCTGCTCGGCTTCCTCACCGCCAACCTTGTCGGCCGAACCTTGGTCGAACTAGGCGAGGGCGTCTTGAACCGCATGCCGATCGTGCGGCCGGTCTACAAGACAATGAAGCAGATTTTCGAAACCTTGTTCTCGAAGGACGGATCGAGCTTCCGCAAAGTCGCATTGGCGGAATTTCCGGCGCCCGGCATGTGGTCGCTGGTGTTTCTGTCTCAGCCACCGGGTGGCGATCTGGTGTCGAAACTGCCTGAAGGTGAGCACGTCTCATGCTTCCTTCCTTGTACGCCGAACCCGACCACGGGTTTTTTCTTTTACGTCAAGCGAACCGATTTGATTGAACTCGATATCTCGGTCGAGAATGCCATGACGTTGCTCATCTCGGCCGGCATGGTGCAGCCGGATGGCGATGCGCAGAAGAAACTTGCCGGCATGGCGGCGAGCGCGAAGGCGTTGCAGGCGGCGAAAAAGCCGATAGCGGTTGAATAGTCTGTACCGACGCGAATTTAGGCTTTATTTGGCATCGCGACGCGGCTAGAAAAGTTCCCGGCATTTTCAACGGGGGTTTTTTTGACATGACATTCATCGACGCCGCCAAAACCGGTTTTGCCAAATACGCGACGTTTGCCGGCCGGGCTTGTCGGTCCGAGTTCTGGTACTGGACGCTTTTTTCGTTTCTCGCCAATATCGTGGCAAGCC
>CAITJJ010000224.1 GCA_903892675.1 uncultured Hyphomicrobiales bacterium
GCGCCCGGCACAATACGCGCCGAGGCGTCTTCCAAAAGCGAGCGGCCGGCAATGCGGACCGTGAGGTCGTCGATGATGAGCATGCGCGCCTTTTGGACGAGTGCGTTGCACAACGCAATCCCCAAAAAGGCCGCCGGGTCATGATCCGGACATCGAGGTTAGCTGATGCTGCTCAGGCCCTGGCCGGTCTGGCGCTGGTAGATGATCAGGTCGAAGCTCGGCGTCTTGTCGTTGCCGATGATTGACGACAGCAGAGCGTGCGCCTGGCCGCGGTGGTGGGTCTGGTGGTTGAAGAAATGATCGAGCGCCGGCATCAGCGGCTGCTCGATGGTCTGCGGATTGACGACCGTGCGGTAGCGGATGGTTCCGTTCAGGGTCTGGTCGTCGAGGGCGTCGATGTAGCGGCCGATGAGAACATCCTGCGAGCGCCGGGCTGCCCGCAACGCCGCGAAGTCGTCATACAGGATGGCATCCAGGCTCGGCGGCAGCTCGCCGGCGCCGGTGAATCGCTTCATCCAGATCCGGTCGCCCACCAGCAGGTGGTTGAGGGTTCCGTGCAGCGATTTGAAGTATGCGCCGCGGTCGGCGCGGTAATCGGCATCGGCGACGAGGGCGGCTGCGTCATAGAGCCGCTCGTTGCACCAGGCATTGTAGCCGGCAAACATCCGGTAGCGGGATTTCATGTTTGGCCCCTCGAGACGGCGAATTCGACCTTGGAATGGTATAGGAACGTCGCGGAATTCGGCTGATCGCCGAACTTGCCGGCCTTCGTGACGCCCGGTATAAGCCGCCGCAACCATTATACTCCAACGAAAATCGGTCATCCCACCGATCAATCCCAGTGAAGGACTATTCCGATGGCGGTCAAGCGCACTTTTTCAATTCTCAAACCCGATGCGACCGCGCGCAACCTGACCGGCGCCATCAACGCCATGATCGAGGCGGCCGGCCTGCGCATCGTCGCGCAAAAGCGCGTGCAGATCACCAAGGCCCAGGCCGAACAGTTCTACGGCGTGCATAAGGCCCGCCCGTTCTTCGGCGAACTGGTCGCGTTCATGATTTCCGCGCCGGTCGTCGTGCAGGTTCTGGAAGGCGACAACGCCATCGCCAAGTACCGCGAAGTCATGGGCGCCACCGACCCGTCCAAGGCCGACGCCAACACCATCCGCAAGGTACACGCCAAGTCGATCGGCGAAAACTCGGTGCATGGTTCGGACTCGGCTGAAAACGCGGCGATCGAAATTTCGCAGTTCTTCGCCGGCAACGAAATCGTCGGTTAAGGCGATCCGGCGGTAAAAATAATATAAAGTTTAGGGGGGAAGCGTGGACTATCTTTGGGACAACATAACGCACGCGCCGATCTGGATCGCCGCCGCGCAGATCATCGGCGTCAACATCATCCTGTCAGGCGACAACGCCGTCGTGATCGCCATGGCCTGCATGACGCTGCCGCCGAAGCAGCGCCTGTGGGGCATGATCATGGGTGCCGGGGTTGCCGTGCTGCTGCGCGTGTTGTTCACGCTGGTCGTCGCCGAAGCGATGAACTACCCTTTCCTCAAGCTGGTCGGCGGCGTTCTGCTGTTCTGGGTGGCGACCAAGCTGGTCACGGAAGATTCCGAGGGCGAGGGCGTCAAGAGCGGTGAAACGCTGTGGAGCGCGGTGCGCATCGTCGCCATCGCCGACATCGTGATGAGCCTCGACAACGTTATCGCCATCGCGGCCTCGGCCGATATCGCGGCTGCGCGCGTCGATGCGGCGCATGCCGCCGGCATCAAGGCCGCACTGATCATCTTCGGCCTCGCCACCAGCGTGCCGTTGATCGTCGCCGGTTCCGCCTTGTTGATGGCCTTGCTGGAGCGCTTCCGCGTGCTGGTCTGGGCCGGTGGCGCTTTGCTCGGCTGGGTCGCCGGCGACATCATGGCGACCGATCCGTTCCTGCCGCGGCTGTTCAGCGAAGCCACGCTGCATGCGTTGCATGTCTGGGGCGGCCCGGTCGGCGGCCTGATCGTGGTCGGCATCGGCTACATCATGGTTCGCCGCCATCGCCATCTGTATCTCGATGAAATCATGGCCGGCGCCGGCCTAGTCGCATGGATTGTCGTCGACCGGTTCAGCGACGCGGTGGTTGGCGGCGATCTGGCGAAGATCTGGGCCGTTCGCGGCGTGCTTGTTGTGTTCATGACGATTGCCTACGTGATTGCGCGCAAGCGCTGGCACGTCGAGAAAATCGAAGCCTGAGCCGGATCGAAGCGGACAAGACAAAGCGCGCGGCCGGCGCTAGACTGCCGGCCGTATGAATCAGCCCGTCCGCCCGCCCAAAGCCGCGACCAAAAGGACAGGCTATACGGCCTGTCCGCACGATTGTCCGTCGACCTGCGCGCTTGAGGTCGAGCTTCTCGACGACAAGACGATTGGCCGCGTGCGCGGCTCGAAAGACAACGACTACACCGCGGGCGTGATCTGCGCGAAAGTCGCGCGCTACGCCGAGCGCGCGCATCACGCCGAGCGTCTGATGCATCCGTTGCAGCGCGTCGGCGAAAAGGGCGCGGGCGAATTCCGTCGCGTCAGTTGGGACGACGCGCTCGATTCTGTCGCCGAGAAATTTCTCAAGATCGAGCAGCGCAGCGGCGCCGAGGCAGTCTGGCCCTACTATTACGCAGGCACCATGGGGCTGGTGATGCGCGACAGCATCAACCTGCTGCGCCACGTCAAAAAATATTCGGGATTTCATTCGACCATCTGCGTCAACCCGGCCTTTGCCGGTTTTGCCGCCGGCACCGGCAAAGTTGCCGGTGCCGATCCGCGCGAAATGGCGAAGTCCGATCTGGTCGTGATTTGGGGCACCAATCCGGTCAACACCCAGGTCAACGTGACGACTCATGCGACGCGCGCCCGCAAGGAGCGTGGCGCCAAAATCGCAGCGGTCGACATCTACATGAACGGCACGATGCAGCAGGCCGATCTCGCCGTGCTGGTGAAGCCAGGCACCGACGGCGCGCTCGCCTGCGCGGTGATGCATTGCCTGTTCCGCGATGGCAAAGCCGACTGGGATTATCTCAACCAGTACACCGACGCGCCGCGCGAACTCGAAGCGCATCTGCGCACCCGCGATCCGGCGTGGGCGTCTCACATCTCCGGCACGCCGGTCGAGACCATCGAGGCTTTCGCGAAACTGATCGGCGACAACAAACGCGCCTTTTTCCGGCTCGGCTACGGTTTCGCCCGCTCGCGTAACGGCGCGGCCAACATGCACGCCGCAAGCTGTATTGCCGCGGTCACCGGCGCCTGGCAGCACGAAGGCGGCGGTGCGTTCCACAATAACGCGGATATTTACAAACTCGATAAGACGATGATCGAAGGGCTCGATGCGCATGATCGCTCGGTCCGCATGCTCGATCAGTCGCGCATCGGCGCTGTTCTGACCGGCGATCGCGAGGCGCTTCGCGACGGGCCGCCGGTCGATGCGCTGTTCATCCAGAACACCAATCCGGTGTCGGTGGCGCCGGATCAGATGCTGGTGAAGCGGGGCTTTGCCCGCGCCGATCTGTTCACCTGCGTGCACGAGCAGTTCATGACCGAGACGGCGGCGATGGCCGATATCGTGCTGCCGGCGACGACATTTCTCGAGCACGATGACGTCTATCGCGGCGGCGGCCATCAGTACGTCATCCTTGGGCCAAAACTGGTCGAAGCGCCGGGCGAATGCCGC
>CAITJJ010000225.1 GCA_903892675.1 uncultured Hyphomicrobiales bacterium
TCCGACGATTGTGAACTGCTGGAGATCGTGCTGCCGGCGGAATTCGATACAGTGGTCGTGCCGAAATAGCTATTTCGGCAGATCGTCGTCGGACAGAACCCGCAAGGCTGCGCCGTCGACGTCGTTGTACTGCCCGCTTTTCAGCGCCCACAGGAAGCCGAACAGGCCGGCAAGACCAAGCCCCAGCGCCATCGGCAGAAGATAGACCAGCACGTTCATGACGGATCACCTTCCGTGAGTGTCTTGCTTTTACTGGCTGCGCGCAAGGCATTCAGCGTCACCAGCACCGAGGAACCCGACATCGCCGCCGCTGCGATCAACGGCGTGACCAGTCCGGCAATCGCCACCGGCACGGCGATCAGATTATAGAGCGCGGCGAGCCACAGATTTTGCATCATCAGGCGGCGGGCACGGCGCGATATCGCGACGGCGTCATAAACCGGGCCCAGCCGCTCGCCGAGAAACACCGCATCGGCCTGCGCCTGCGTCACGTCGGCGGCGGAGATCGGCGACAGCGAGACATATGCGGCGGCGAGCGAAGGCGCGTCGTTGAGACCGTCGCCGACCATCAGCACGCGGCGGCCCTGCGCTTTGAGTGAATCGATGACCGCGATTTTTTCCGCCGGGTTGAGTCCGCCGCGCCATTGCCGAATGCCGAGCGCCTCAGCCACAGGCCGCACCGCTTCGGCGCGATCGCCGGAAAGAATATGCAGATCGAGGCCGAGATCGCGCAACGCCTGCACGGTTTCAATCGCGTCCGGGCGCAGCCGCTGGGTAATGGCGAAGGTGGCTGCCTTGCCGGCGCAAGAGAAATAGATGTGCGAAACGCCAGCAATTCCTTCGCCCTCGGCCGACACCGCGCAGAACGAGGCACTGCCCAGCCGCGCTTCGGCGCCATCGATCATCGCGCGCACGCCCTGCCCCGGCTCTTCAACAGCGTCCTCGAACGGCGCGCGCGCGCTGGCTTCACGTGCCAGCGCCATCGCCAAAGGGTGCCGGCTTGACAGCGCCAGCCGCGCGGCCAGTTGCGCCAGCGCCGGATCGACGTCGCCGGCATTGACGACGCGCGGTTCCGGCAATGTCAAAGTGCCGGTCTTGTCGAAGATGACTGTGCCGGCTTCTGCCAGGCGCTCGATGGCATCGCCAGCATTCAGGATAATGCCGCGCTTGAACAAAGCGCCGGAGGCGACGACCTGCACCGCGGGTATCGCCAGCGCCAGCGCGCAGGGACACGTAATGATGAGCACGGCGATCGCCGTGATAATCGCGTCATGCAGCGGCGCGCCATAAAGCCACCAGCCGACAAAGGTCAGCGCCGCCGTGGTGTGCACGACCGGCGCATAGATTGCCGATGCCCGGTCGGCGAGCCTGCGGGTGCGCGATTTGGCGCTCGCCGCTTTTTCCAGCAAGCGCTCGATGTCGTCGAGCAGAGAGGAGCCGCCGGCCGCCGTGACGCGCATCGTCAGCGCGCCGGAATAATTAAGACTGCCGGCATAAACGATAGCGCCGGCGGCGACCTTGCGCCGCGCCGTCTCGCCGGTGATCAGGCTATCGTCGATTTCCGAACTGCCGCCGACGACTTCGCCGTCGGCCGGCACGCGCTCGCCCGGACGCACCAGCACGCGGTCGCCGGCTTTCAGCGCTGCCGCCGGCACATTGACCAGTTCGTCGCCATTGAAGCGGTGCGCGGTTTCGGCGCGTAAGGCCGCCAGATTGCCGGCCACCGCGCGGGTGCGCCGGCGCATCGCGTGATCGAGAGTACGGCCGACCAGCAAAAAGAACAGCAGCATGATCGCCGAGTCGTAATAGGCATGCTCGGCGTGGTTCGCGGTCTCGACCACCGACATGGACAGCGCAAGTATGACGCCGAGCGAGATCGGCACGTTCATGTTCAGCGTGCGCGCACGCAACGCCTGCCACGCGCTGGAGAAGAAGGGCCGGCCGGCATAAGCCGCCGCCGGCAGCGCGATCAAGGCCGAGGCCCAATGGAAGAAGTCGCGGGTCTCCGGCGTGATGTCGGTCACATTGCCGGACCACACCGACACCGACAGCAGCATGATGTTCATGGCGGCGAAACCGGCGACCGCCAGGCAGCGCGTCAGGTTGCGCGCCTCGGCCGCCTCCTCCTGCTCGGCACGCAGCGCGACAAAAGGATGTCCGCGATAGCCGTTGTCCGCCAACGCCTGAAAGATACGCGACGGCTCGGTCAACGTCTCCGACCAGGCGACATGCAGGCGGCGATTGGTGTAGTTGACGCGCGCCTCGGTGACGCCGGGCAGGCTTTTTACTGCGCTCTCAATGCGGCCGATGCAGGCGCCGCAGGAAATGCCTTCGACCGCGACGTCCATGCCGAGCGTGCCGGCCGATTCCGGTTTGGCGTAAAGCGACAGATCGATGGCTTCGGTCATCGCGGACATGACAATTCCGAATTACTTTAGCGTCACCCGGCTGCGCGATCGGAATACGCGCTCGCCGCCGCGATCGAGATCCAGGATCAGCTCCCATTGCCCGGCCGGCGCCGCGGTCACGCCATGCAGCGCGCCCGAGCCTGCCGCTGCAAGCACAACGTCATGATCGAGCCGCGACGTTGCTGGATGCGCCAGCCGCGCGGTACCGGACAATCCGGTCACCGGCGCGCCCTTGTCGTCCCGCACCGTGATATCGATCACGGCCTCGCCGGCCTTGTCGCGCCACAACTTGCCGTCGACTGTCCAGTGCAAGTCCGCCTGGCGCGCTGCCGAGGCCATGTCATCCTTGAACTTCAGTCCAGCCTTGTAGGAACTTGACGTCTCCAGTCCGCCAAAGGTCGAAGTCGCGGCCTGCACCAGCACGCCGTTGACGGCGAAGACGAAGCCGAAAAAGCCGACAATCCAGAACAGTACGGCGCGCCCGGTCAGTTCGCGCGGCTTTTTTGCAGATCTTGTCATGGTGACTCCCTCAAGGTCCGAAGAAATGGTCGCGCATCTGGGCGATGGCGCCAGAGTCGATATCGATCAGGCTGAACAAGACGGTGGTCGAGGGCGCAGGCGGCGTCGGGCTGTAATCGGTGACCATGACGCGCACTTCCTTGGTCTGATCGGGACCGACCGTAATCAGCTGGCGGCCATCGGCGCGCGGCGGCAGGCCGACATAATCGATCAAGGTCGATGGAATGCCGTCGACGCTGAGGATGAACTCGCGCGACTTGAGTTGCTTGTTGACGATGCGGTCGGTGTAGGCGTTGCGCAAGGCGCCGTCCGACATGCGCACGAACATCGGGTTGCGGTCGTGAATGATGCTGATGCCTTCGCTGTCGCGGGTGGCCAGCGTGAAGATCATGATGCCGCCGGCAATCGCAATGATGGCGGCATAAAGCGAAGTGCGCCATCGGATCAGCTTGAACACCATCGGCCGGCCTTCACGCCGCGCCTGGATATTGAGGTCGGTGTCATAGGCGATCAGCCCCGTCGGGCGGGCGAGCTTCTCCATCACCCGGTCGCAGGCATCGATGCACAGGCCGCACTGGATGCAGCCGAGATTGGCGCCGCCGCGAATGTCGACGCCGGTCGGGCAGACATGCACGCATTGCAAACAA
>CAITJJ010000226.1 GCA_903892675.1 uncultured Hyphomicrobiales bacterium
CCGCGTGCTGGCGATGGTCGGCGGCTTCTCCTATGACCAGAGCCAGTTCAACCGCGCGACGCAGGCGCTGCGCCAGCCCGGCTCGTCGTTCAAGCCGATCGTTTACGCAGCCGCGCTCGACAATGGCTATACGCCGTCATCTCTTGTGCTGGATGCGCCGATCGAACTCGATCAGGGCGCGGGCCTTGGCGTGTGGAAGCCGGAAAACTACGAAAACAATTTCTTCGGGCCGTCGACCTTGCGCTTCGGCATCGAGCATTCGCGCAATGTCATGACGGTGCGGCTGGCGCAGGATGTCGGCATGCCGTTGATCGCCGAATATTCCAAGCGCTTCGGCGTCTATGACAGCCTGCCGCCTTATCTGTCGTTCTCACTCGGCGCCGGCGAAACCTCGCTGCTGCGCATGGTCACTGCTTATGCCATGTTCGACAATGGCGGCCGGCGCGTGAAGCCGACTTTGGTCGACCGCATTCAGGATCGCTACGGGCACACCGTCTATCGTCACGACGAACGCGAGTGCATCGGCTGCTCCGCCAAGAAGTGGGAGAACCAGCCCGAGCCTTCGCTGATCGACCGGCGCGAGCAGGTCATCGATCCGATGACGGCGTATCAGGTTACGTCGATGATGGAAGGCGTGGTGCTGCGCGGTACCGCCGGCGGCGCCGGTTTCCAGCGCGAGGTCGGCAAGCCGGTCGCCGGCAAGACCGGCACCACCAACGATTACAAGGATGCCTGGTTCATCGGCTACACGCCGGACGTCGTGGTCGGCGTCTATTTCGGCTACGACAAGCCGCGCTCGCTCGGGCGCGGAGAAACCGGTGGTGCGCTGGCCGCGCCGGTGGTGAAAAACTTCATGAAAGCGGCGCTGGCCGACAAACCGGCGGCGCCGTTCCGTGTGCCACCCGGCATCAAGTTGATCCGCATCGATCCGAAAACCGGCATGCGCGCCGGGCCCGACACCGCCAAGGCGATCCTCGAGGCCTTCAAGCCCGGCACCGCGCCGCCGGACAGCTATTCGGTGGTCGGCTTTGACAACGGGCAGGGTGGCAATTTTGGCGGTGGCGGCGCGCCGGCGGCGTTCGGGCAGAGCGTGTCGCCGGAATCCGGCCGCGCCGTGCGTTCGGGCACCGGCGGGCTGTATTGACCCAAGGGCCTCGCCACCTGACCGAGGTTGCACTTGTCGGCTTGCGCCGTTAAATCCCCCACGACTGCGATTTAGATAACGCCGCCCCGGCGGCATGATCAAGAAGCCGCCGCGGCGGTATGGAATAAGCCAATGCGCGCCGAAACACAGAACCTCGTTGAAGACATCAAGCAGTCGGTCGGGCTGCTGAGGAGGCATCTTTGACGTCGATACTGCGACGCGCCGCCTCGCCGAACTGAACAAATTCGCCGAAGACCCCGCCTTCTGGAACGACCAGGCCAAGGCGCAGCGCACCATGCGCGAGCGCGACGCGCTGGAGGACCAGCTCAAGGCTATTGGCCGCATCCAGCAGGATCTCGACGACCAGTTGATGCTGATCGAACTCGGCGAATCCGAGAAAGACGCCGCCACCGTCGGCGAGGCCGAAAGCGCGCTCAAGGGCCTGCGCGCCGAAGTGGCGCGGCGCGAGCTTGAGGCGCTTCTGTCTGGCGAGGCCGACGCCAATGACTGCTATCTCGAAGTCCACGCCGGCTCCGGCGGCACCGAGAGCCAGGATTGGGCCGAGATGCTGATGCGCATGTATGTGCGCTGGGCCGAGAAGAAGGGCTACAAGGTCGAGTGGATCGAAGAGAGCGAAGGCGAGGGCGCCGGCATCAAGTCGGCGACCGTGCAGATCAAGGGCCATAACGCCTATGGCTGGCTGAAAAGTGAAAACGGCGTGCATCGCCTGGTGCGCATCTCGCCGTTCGACGCCAATGCGCGGCGCCATACGTCAGTCGCCAGCGTCGTCGTGTTCCCGGTGATCGACGACCGCATCAAGATCGAGATCAGCGAGAACGATGTGCGCACCGACGTGATGCGCTCAAGCGGCGCCGGCGGCCAGCACGTCAACAAGACTGAGTCGGCGGTGCGCCTGACGCATATCCCGACCAACACGGTGGTGAAGTGCCAGCAGGACCGCTCACAGCATCGCAACCGGGCGATGGCCTGGGACATGCTGCGCGCCAAATTGTTCGAGGCCGAAGTCAAACGCCGCGAGGACAAGGCGGTCGCCGCGCAGGACGCCAAGACCGACATCGCCTGGGGCCACCAGATC
>CAITJJ010000227.1 GCA_903892675.1 uncultured Hyphomicrobiales bacterium
CTCGGTCATCACATGATCCACGCACGCCCGGCGGCGCGAGGGGCTTAGAAGTTTCCCTTTGCAGCCTCTGCCAGGATCAACTTGTCCAGCGTCAGGTCGGAGACCGCTCGCCGCAGACGGCCATTCTCGGTCTCCAGCTCTTTGAGCCGCTTAACCTGATCGCCCTTGAGGCCGCCGTACTCATTGCGCCATCGATAGTACGTTACTTCAGTCACGCCTATCGCCCGGACCGCGTCTGCCACCGGACGGCCCTGCGCCATCAACACATCGACCTGCCGAAGCTTCGCAACGATCTCTTCAGCCGTATGCCTCTTCCTCGCCATCGTATCCTCCATGGTCAAAACCATACCTCAGGGAGGACCACTTCAAAGGGGGCAGGTCAGAGGCGCTCAAGGAATTGTCCGCCGCCCAGCTTGGCGATCAGCAGGACGTTCCGGTCTGGCGCGCCATTGCCTATGCCCGGCTCGGGCAATGGTCCGAGGCGCATGCCGGTTTCAAGGTCGCCGACAACGCGTTGCGCGCGCTGCCGGTCGAGATGCAGCGCATCGCCATGCGCGCCGAAATGCGCTCGGCGATCGAGGTGCGCGACTTCGCCGGCGCGACGCGCGTCGCCAACGAATTCGAGACCATGGGCATACCGCCGGACTTCGAGCCGTCGATTTCGGTGCTGGCCGGGCGGCTGTATGAAAATCTCGGACGCAAGGAAGATGCTTTGACCAGCTACCGCGCGGCCGCCGCCTCGCAGGACCGCCGTTCGGCGGCGCAAGGCCGCCTGCGCGAAATCGAACTGTTGAACGAAACCGGCGATATGCCGCGCCAGGAAGTGATCAACGGACTGGAGACGCTGACGACGACGTGGCGAGGCGACGAAACCGAGTCCGGCGGTCTGCGGCTGCTGGCGCATCTTTATACCGGCGACAATCGCTATCGCGACGCGTTCCACGTCATGCGGACGGCGCTGCGCGCGCATCCCGACAGCGACCAGACGCGCAAGATCCAGGACGAGGCCGCGGCGACCTTCGACAGCCTGTTTCTCGCCGGCAAAGGCGATACGCTGCCGCCGGTCGAGGCGCTTGGCCTATTCTACGACTTCCGCGAACTGACGCCGATCGGGCGGCGCGGCGACGAGATGATCCGCCGCCTGGCCGATCGTCTGGTGTCGGTGCATCTTCTCGATCAGGCGGCCGAATTGTTGCAGCATCAGGTCGATCACCGGCTCAACGGCGCGGCGCGCGCGCAAGTGGCGACGCGGCTGGCGGTGGTCTATCTGATGAACCGCAAGCCCGACCGTGCGCTCGCCACCTTGCAGAAGACGCGCACCGCGGATCTGTCGAACGAACTGCGCGACCAGCGGCTGCTGCTCGAAGCGCGCGCCATCTCCGACGGCGGCCGGCATGAGCTGGCGCTTGAAGTGATCGCCGGCATCAAGGGCCGCGAAGCGATCCGCTTGCGTTCCGACATCATGTGGTCGGCCAAGCGCTGGCGCGACGCGGCCGAGCAGATCGAACTGATGTATGGCGCGCGCTGGAAGGAATTCACGCCGCTCACCGATGCCGAGCGCACCGATATCCTGCGCGCGGCCATCGGCTACGCGCTCAGCGACGAGCAGATCAGCCTCGAACGGCTGCGCGAGAAATACGCGGTCAAATTCGCCGACGGGCCGGAGCGGCGCGCTTTCGATGTGGTCTCGACGCCGATCGGTGCGGCCGGTCCGGAATTCCAGGATATCGCCAACCGGCTGGCGGCGACCGATACGCTGGAAGGCTTCCTGCGCGACCTGCGCGCGCGCTATCCGGACGCGGCGACGCCGGCGGCCGATCTCACAAAAGAGTCGGCCAAGGAGCCGCCGCGCGAACTGGCCAAGGATCCGCCGCGGATCGCCGCGACGCAAGCGCCGAAAGATGGTGGCAAGGGCGCGGCCAAGGACGTCCCCTTGGGCGCCAGCAAGGATGCGCCACCCGTGTTTCCGGTCGCCGCCGCGATGCCGAAAGCACCGACCGGCGAGCCGCTCAAGCCGGACAAGGCCGCGGCCGACAAGTCGCCGACCGGCTCGATCCCGCTCAAGCCGCGCATGCCGCCGACCTTCGGGCCGTTCCCGGCGCGGTAGGTCGTCCGAGCCGCAAAGTCCGTGTACGCACAATAGCGACCGGAAATGTTGCATCGCAGCGGACGCGGCGATGTGCCACCAGCAAACACACGTGCACCAAAGGGCATAAGAGCAGCGGATCTTCCAGCGAAGCTTGACGACGTTCACTTTTCTAATGTAATGTTATAATATTACATTCAGAAAAGAAGTTCGAAATGTCTTTTCAGTCGCGTTACCGGCTTCTTGGGGCCGCTGGTTTTGCTGCGTTTATGGCGGTTCTCCCGTCTTCTTATGCCCAAGTGGCGCTGCCAGAAATCTCGGTCGCCGCGCCCAGCCCAATCCAGACCGCCGCCGCAACCGGCGCCAGCGGTGGCTTGCAAGGGTCGCTGATGATAGTGACGGATCAGTTCGCCACCGTGACCGTCGTGCCCGGCGCCGAAATCCGCCGCAACGGCGCCGCGACTCTCGGCGACCTCCTGTTCGACAGGCCGGGCATTACCGGCTCGGGCTTTGCTCCCGGTGCCTCTTCTCGCCCGATCATTCGCGGCCTCGATGTCAATCGCGTACGCATTCAGGAGGACGGCACCGGCGCCAATGGCGCATCCGATCTCGGCGAGGATCATTTTGTGCCGGTCGACCCGCTGACCACCGACCACGTCGAAGTGATCCGGGGGCCTGCGACCTTGCGCTTTGGCTCGCAAGCGATCGGCGGCGTGGTCGAAACCACCAACAACCGCGTTCCGACCTTCATCCCCCAGCGCGGGGTCAGTACCGAATTTCGTGGCGCCGCTACCTCAGTCGATAATGGCCTTAATGGCGCGGTGCTGCTCGATGCTGGCGCCAATAACTTCGCGATGCATGCCGACGCCTTCGGCCGCACCGCTCAGGATTATCGCGCGCCGCGTTACCCCTATCTGATCGCACCCGATCCGGTGGCGATGCCCAATGCGATGCCGCCCGGTGCA
>CAITJJ010000228.1 GCA_903892675.1 uncultured Hyphomicrobiales bacterium
AACAACAATATGTGGCGTTCGGCCGGCGCCAAGCGTTCGGTGATCGACGAGGCGCTCGACCATCTCGACTCGCTGCGGTTGGTCGACGATGCGCTGCGGCTGGTGCGCGAATTGCCCTATGGCCGCCAGCGTCTGGTGGAGATCGCCATCGCGCTGGCGCAAAAACCGCGCGTGCTCCTGCTCGACGAACCGGCCGCCGGCGTGCCGTCCTCGGAAAGCCATCTCATTCTCGATGTTGTCGCCAACCTCAATCCGGACATCGCCGTGCTGATCATCGAGCACGACATGGACGTGGTGTTCCGCTTCGCCAGGGAAATCATCGTGCTGGTGCAGGGCGCCGTGTTCACGCAAGGCATGCCGAAAGAAATCATGAGCAACGAAGACGTGCGCGCGGTCTATCTCGGGCAGGAAGGCCATGACGCGGCCCAGCGCGGAGGCGGCCATGTCTAGTCAAGGTTTGGTTGGGCCGGTTCTCAAGCTCGACAAGGTTTTCGCCGGCTATGGCGAAACCGTGGTGCTGGAAGACGTCAATTTTTCGCTTCAGCCCGGCGAAGCGGTGTCGGTGATCGGCCGCAACGGCGTCGGCAAGACGACGCTGCTGGCGACCATCATGGGCCACACCAACCTGCATGGCGGGCGCGTGACCTTGCACGGCAAGGATATTTCCGCCGCCGCGACCTACCGCCGCGTGACCGCGGGCCTTGGTTTGGTGCCGCAGGAACGCGAGATTTTCCCCTCGTTGTCTGTGCGCGAAAACATGGATGTCGCGGCCCGGCCCGGGCCGTGGACGCACAAGACCGTATTCGACTTGTTTCCACGTCTGGCCGAGCGGGCCGAGAATCGCGGCAACCAGTTGTCGGGCGGCGAACAGCAGATGCTGGCGATCGGCCGCGCGCTTATTGGCAACCCAAGCGTGCTGCTGATGGACGAACCGTCGGAAGGTCTGGCGCCGGTGATTGTCGAGGAACTGGCGCGCGCGGTGAAGAAGCTGACGCATGCCGGCGAGATGGCGCTGATCCTGGTCGAGCAAAATTCACGGCTGGCGCTGGATATTGCGCCGCGCGCGGTTGTGATGGATCGCGGCCATATCGTTTTCGATGGGCCGAGCGCCACGCTGAAGAACGATCCGGCCAAGCTCGAACAACTAATCGGCGTCGTCAAAGCCTGACGCGCGCAGGCGACTGTGGTGCCGCATATGGGCGGCAGCCCACCATTGCAATTCCGTCGCATCGGCCGCATAGCCTTACTTCAAAAGCAGCGAAGGGCAGGCCGACATGAAGCATTCAACCGACCGTATTCTGACAACCCATGTCGGCAGTTTGATCCGCCCGCCGCAGTTGCAAGATTTCCTGCGGCTGGTGCAGGGCGGCAAGCCCTATGACGAGAAGGCCTATAACAAATGCCTGACCGACTCGGTCGCCGAAGTCGTTCGCCAGCAGGCTGACGCCGGCGTCGACGTGATGAGCGACGGCGAATTCGGCAAGTCGATCTCGTGGGCGCAGTATGCACTGACCCGGCTATCCGGCTTCGAGCGCCGCCCGATCAAGGAAGACAAGGCCAACCCCTCGGCCAATCCGTTCAAGCGCGGCGCTGACCGAACGCGTTTTGCGGATTTCTATGCCGAACTGGATTCGAAGGAAGCCGTCGCTACCGTTACCGAAGCGATCTGCACCGGACCTATCAAGTACACCGGCCAGGCCGAATTGCAGCGTGACATCGATAATTTCAAGGCCGCGCTTAAAGGCGTGAAGGCGGAAGAGGGCTTCCTGCCGGTGGCGGCTCCGGCCAGCGTCATCCCTGACCGCAAGAATGAATACTACAAGAACGACGCGGAATTGCAGCAGGCGATCGCCGACGCCATGCGCGTCGAGTACAAGATGATCATCGACAACGGCCTGGTGGTGCAGCTCGATGACGCGCGGCTGGCGGTCACTTATGACCGTATGGTGCCGCCGGCATCGTTCGATGATTACAAACACTGGCTGGCCCAACAGGTCGATATCATCAATCACGCCATCGAGGGCCTGCCGGCCGACCGTATCCGCTATCACGTCTGCTGGGGCAGCTGGCCGGGTCCGCATGTTTCGGACGTGCCGCTCAAGGACGTCGTCGACCTGATCCTCAAGATCAAGGTGGGCGCCTATGTGATCGAAGGCGCCAATCCGCGCCACGAGCACGAATGGAAGGTCTGGCAAAACGCCAAGCTCGGCGCCGGTCAGGTGCTGATCCCGGGCGTCATCAGCCACGCCACCAATGTCGTCGAACATCCGGAACTGGTCGCCGAACGTATTGTTCGCCTGGCGAAAATCGTCGGCCGCGAAAACGTCATCGCCGGTACCGATTGCGGCTTCGCGCAAGGCCCGTTCTACCGCCGCGTCCATCCGACGGTGATGTGGGCCAAGCTGGAGGCGCTGGCCGAAGGCGCGCGGATAGCCAGCAAAGAACTCTGGTAGGCGCGGGCCTGACAAAAGGGCTGTCATACGGTAAGCTTCAAGGCAACGGCGCGGTCACGACGCCGCGTAGCCGGGAGTGAACCATGAACGTCAGCGCGCAACTCGCCAGCAGCCTCGCGATACCCTTCGATCATCAACGCCTCGACCGGCTGATGGACGCGGCCGGCATCGACGTCATCATCGCGACCTCGAAGCACAATGCGCAGTATCTGACCGGCGGCCACCGCGCCGATTTCTTCGACGTCATGGATGCGACCGGCGTCAGCCGCTACATGCCGGTGCTGGTCTATCCGAAAGGGGCGCCGGAAAAGGCCGCCTATATCGGCCATCGCCTCGAGAAGTTTCAAACCCAGAACAGGCCGCTTTGGATGCCGGAAGTGCAAACCGCGTCGGCGGGCTCGGTCGACGCCATGCAGAAGGCCGTCGACTACATGCGCAAGGCGGGTCTGGCGCCGAAACGCATCGCCGCTGAATTCGGCTTCCTGCCGTATGACGCGGCCAATGTGCTGCGCGCTGCTTTTCCCGACGCCATCTGGGTCGATGCCCTG
>CAITJJ010000229.1 GCA_903892675.1 uncultured Hyphomicrobiales bacterium
GGGCAGCCGCGCGAGGTGACGATGAAAAACTGCCGCGTCTCTTCTTCCTTGGCCTTGCGGAACGGCGAGAACGCTTCGATCATACCGTAGTCATTCGCGTTGATCAGGCTGTAATCGATCGGGATGACGTCATCGAGGCTTTCCAGCGTCTTGGTCTTCGGCTTCCTGCCGGCTTCCATCGAGGCGCGCGTTACCCACGGATCGTTGAGCAGTTCCTGTTCCGGGTCGTCGGAGTCGAGAAACTTCGCCAGCGCCAGTTCGCCTTCCGAATAGCAAAGGGCATCGACTGCCGGCTGATCGATTAGGATGATGTCCCAGGCCGTGGTGATCGCGGCGCCACCGAGGATCACTTTGCTGTGCGGATTGACCTGTTTGGCGGCCGCGGCCAGCCCCTCGACATGTTTGTACGACACGTCGAACATCACCGAGATGCCGACGATGTCCGGCATGAAGCTGTCGAGTATGGCCTCGTATTTCTCCTGGCGGTCGTCGCCGACATAGTGATTGAGATCGATGATCTTGATCTCATGCGCGCCAGTGGTCACCCGGTTGATATAGGAGGCCAGGCACAGGACGCCGTAGGGGAAGGCGAAGAAGCTGCGCAGCTTGGTCGGGCGAATCGCCTCGACCTTGTCGCCGAGATAGGGCGGAATGACGAAGAGTATTTTATAGCTGGGCATGGTTTGGTCTTTCAACGTCAGACGTCGCCTGTCGCGGCGCCTGGTGCGGCGTATGGTCGGGATAAAATTGCAGGCCGAATTTCTCGGCCGCGTCGCGCCATGTCTCTGACGACGCAATGATGTCGCGGTACTTGCGGAAGTGCGCTTCGGCGTGCGCCGGCGGCGCCCCCATCTCGATCAGGGTCTTGCCGAGGAAGTATTGCGCGAAGGGCTGGCCCGGATGGCGCTCGACCACCTCGCGGAAGGCGCGATAGGCGGTTTCGAGATTGCCGGTGCGCAGATTGTGATTGCTGACGAAGTTGAGTTCAAGGTTCATCTCGGAAACCGCCTGCTTGATTTCCGCCTTGTCCATGCCCGGCGCTGTGATGACATAATCGGTCATGTCGATGGCGCCGATCGGCAGGTATTTGTCCTCGATCCACTTGTTCTCTTTGCACAGGCGGAACAGTTCGCTGCCGCGCAGCGGTGTCGCGTAGTTGAAGAACGCCCAGTCGAGGCCCCAGTCGTAGATGGCGTCGCGCGTTTCCTGGCGCTCGGCGCTGGTCTCGCCCGGCAGACCGATGACGAAGAAGCCGCAGACGAAGATGCCGGCCTTCTGCAAAAGCTGGATGGTCGGCTTGATGCGGTTAAAGGAGATCGGCTTTTTGATGATGTCCTTTAGCACGCGCCTGGAGCCGTGCTCGATCGCCAGGAACAAGGTATCGACGCCGGCGCTCTTCATCGTCGCCGCCATTTCCTCGTCGATATAGGACAGCGTTACGCCGTTCGGCATTTCGATGCGGATGTTCAGCGGAATGAGTTTTGAAAAAAGCTCTTTGGCGCGCGCCTTGTTCATCAGGATCTGGTCGTCGTAGATCGTCAGCACGCTCAGGCCGTATTGTTCTTTCAGCCGCGTCACGTGTTCGACGACGCGGTCGACGCTGGCGTAGCGCATATTGGCGCCGTGGAACGACGGTTCGGCGCAGAACACGCATTTGAACGGGCAGCCGCGCGAGGTGAC
>CAITJJ010000230.1 GCA_903892675.1 uncultured Hyphomicrobiales bacterium
ATCGCACCGGCATTGACGTCACCGCTGCGAAAGCGCGCTCCGTATGGACCTCCCGTCCACCGGTTGGGTGACCGCGCTGGCAGGTCTCCTGGCTCGCGGGTCAATGCCCAGTTGCGTCCAGCCTTCCCAGGTTCCCGAAAGACCCCAGTGGCCGTGTGGACGCGGGCTCGCCGCTTACAGTTGCGGGGGCAGCCACGGATAAACGCGAACTCGAAAAATTCCGTTCGAACATTGCGTTCCAACATTTCGAATAAGCGCTACGCCCGTGTTCCCTCTTTCGTCCCCGGAGCGACCCGGGGAACCAGCACAATTAACAATTAAAATGTTCCATTTTATGCGCACATGAGTCAAGCGCCGCCGGTATGAATAAAACCGGCGGCGCCATGACGTGGTATATTTGTCGAACGGCGAGGATCAACCAGCGGTCTTAACCGCGGGCGCAGTCTTGATGTGCTTGACCTGCTTGGCGGGTTTGACGTGCTTGACGCTGTGCGTCTTCTTCACGCCTTTGATCGCCTTCGCGTCGATCTTCTTCTTGTTGTCGGCCTTGGCATCGACCTTGGCCACAGCTTTGGTATCGACCTTGGCAGTCGCCTTGGCATCGACCTTGGTGTCGACCTTGGCCGCCGACTTGGCATCGACCTTGGCCGGCGCCGTGACATTGGCCGACGGGGCAACCGGGGTCGCGGCCGGCGTTGTACCTTGCGCGAACGCCGGGCCGGCAACCAGACTCATCGCGATGACGGCAGCGCTGACGATCTTGAACATGATCTTAAATCCTTTAGTCGGGTGGCCGGGCGCCCGGTTGATTTCCGGCCGGCTGGCGTCTTGCCAACCGTTGCCGCGACTATGACCCCGCCGCGCTGAACCCGTTCTGAGGGGCGTTGTTATCCGCCATTCAGCGACAGGCCGGCGCGGTGTCACAATTCGGGCGGCATCAAGGCGACGTTTTTTCGTTGCCGTCCGGGACTAGGCGCGGCTTTGCATTGTTTTCTCTTTATCGACGGTGCCGTCCGGCACTTCGGCCCGGTTTTGCGGACGTTACGCCGCTCACGAATTGTTTTTCCCGGCCAGCCGGGATCAGGTCTAGACTTTCTCCGTACTTCTGCATCGCCTTTATCGCATGTTTAGCGCAGGCTCCCATCAACGAGGTCCGCACATGTCCCAAATCCCGACCCTGACCAAAGCCCTTCGCCGCCTGGCCGTACTCGCCGTTGCCGCGCTTCTGGTAACGGCCGTCGGCGCCAAGCCGCTTTATGCGATGGGCACCGACACGCCGCCGCCAGCCGACGACGGCAAGAAGAAGGACAAGAAAGGCAGCGCCATCGAGCAGCAGGAGCAGCAGCTCGCGCAAGCCAGGGAACAGGCGAAATTCCTGCGCGACTATCGCGCCGCCCGCGAACTGATCCTGGCCGGTCATTATCAGGCCGGCATCGCCGCGATGCACGCGCTCGGCCATGACGAGCATCCCGACGTCGCCAACTACATCGGCTACGCCAATCGCAAGATGGGCCAGTACGATCAGTCCAGGATCTGGTACGAAGCGGCGCTCAAGGCCGATCCAGCCCACACCCGCACCTGGTCCTATTACGGCATGTGGCATGCCGAACAGGGCAACCGGCTGAAGGCGCAGGACTACCTCGCCAAGGTCAACGCGCTGTGCGGCGACACGACCTGCAAGGAATACACCGAGCTCAAGGCCGTAATCGACGGCAAGGCGAGCTACTGACCTAGCCTATCCTTCGGATTAGCACTGCACCCGCCTCGTCCTCGCGCGGCCGCGAAAGCGCCCGTTCCGAGGATGAGGCGGAGGCGTTTTCAGGCTATAAAATCGCGGTTCCTCCGGCAAGTTCGCCACCTCGACAATGTTGCCCCAAGTCGTATAGACGAGCGGCGGGCGGCCGATTTTGCCGCCCTTTTGTCTTGTTTTAGAGTGCGCTCATGACGTCGCCGGCCCAGACCTTCCAGCGCATCGCATTCGTCGCCAGTCAGACGCCGGAGGCCCGCGCCGCGTTCGATCAACTGGTGGCGCGCTACGGCAATGCCGAGGCAAAGGACGCCGACGTCATCGTCGCGCTTGGCGGCGACGGCTTGATGCTGCAGACGCTGCACGACTTCCTGACCTCGGGAAAGCCGATCTACGGCATGCATCGCGGCACCGTCGGCTTCCTGATGAACGAATTCAATCTCGACGGGCTGGTCGAACGGCTGGCGGCCGCGCACCGGACGATCATTCATCCGCTGGTGATGCAGGCGCGCGACGCGCAGGGCCGCGTTCACGAGCATCGTGCCATCAATGAAGTATCGCTGTTTCGCCAGAGCGCGCAGGCCGCGCATCTGCGCATCTTGATCGACGGCCAGGAACGGCTGACCGAACTGGTCGCCGACGGCGTGCTTGTTGCGACGCCGGCCGGATCCACGGCCTATAATCTGTCGGCGCAAGGCGCCATCATCCCGATCAACGCGCCGCTGATGGCGCTGACGCCGATCAGTCCGTTCCGGCCGCGGCGCTGGCGCGGCGCGCTTTTGCCGGACAAGGCCCGGGTCACGATCGAGGTGCAGGACGCCGACAAGCGTCCGGTCGCCGCGGTCGCCGATCATGACGAGGTGCGCGATGTCCGCAGCGTCACCGTCAGCATGGATCACGGGATTTCGCTCAATATGCTGTTCGATCCCGGCCACAATCTCGACGAACGCATCCTGCGCGAGCAATTCGGATTCTAAGACATGGCCACGTTCCAGTTTTCCGTAAACGGCAGACCGGCCAGCGTCGCACTCGACAATGAAGACACGCCGTTGCTCGATGTGTTGCGCAACGAACTCGGCCTGATGGGCACGCGCTTCGGCTGCGGGCTCGAGCAGTGTGGCTGCTGCATGGTGCTGATCGACGGCGCGCCAGAGAAATGCTGTGCCAAGCCGGTCTCGAGCATAGCCGGCAAGAATGTCACGACCATTGAGGGTCTCGGCACGCCGGACGCGCCGCATCCGCTGCAACAGGCCTTCCTCGACGAACAGGCCGGACAATGCGGCTATTGCCTGTCCGGCATTCTCATCGCGGCCAAGGCGCTGCTCGCGGCCAATCCGTCGCCGACGCGCGCCGAGATCGCTTTGGCGCTCGATGGTAATATCTGCCGCTGCGGTTCGCATAACAGGATTTTGCGCGCGGTCGAGAAGGCTGCCGCCGTTATGAGAGGAGCGTAACAGATGAATGCTCCTTCGCTCCCCGGCCCACTCAACGACAATCCGCGTCTCGATCTCTGGGTCTCGTTCCCAGCGCCCGGCAAGGTCGTGGTGAATACGGGCCGCGTCGAACTCGGCCAGGGCGTGCTCACCGCGATGGCGCAGATCGCCGCCGACGAACTCGACGTCGCCGTGGCCCGCGTCACCGTGCGCTCCGGCGTGACCGATGGCATGCCGAACGAGGGCTACACCGCCGGCAGTCAGTCGATCCAGTTCGGCGGTCTGGCCATGGGACAGGCATGCGCCGACGTGCGCGCATTATTCATCGCGCGTGCCGCCAAGATATTGGCCTGCGCCACCGACGAGCTTGGCGTGCGCGACGGCGCGATCTTCCGCAACGGCGCAGCGACCGGTCAGGACTACTGGACGCTTGCTCCCGCCATCGATCTTTCCGTCAACGCCAGCGGCCTAGCCCGGCGCAAGGCGTCGGCTGACCTGCGCTTTGTCGGTCAGAGCAGCGCCCGCACCGATTTGCCCGGCAAACTTTTCGGCGATGGCGTATTCATCCATGACATGAAGCTTGCCGGAATGAAGCATGCGCGCGTGGTGCGGCAGCCGAACAAGGGCGCGGCCATCGGCACGATCGACGAAGCATCGATACGGCGCGCCGCCAAGGGCGCGATTGAATTCGTGCGCAGCGGCGATTTCCTCGCCATCGTCGGCAACAACGAGACCGCTGTTGAGCTTGCCGGCGCGGCCAGCGTCAATCATGTGAGCTGGACCCATGTCGAGACGCCGACGCCGTTGCAACAGGAAGCCAACTGGCTGCTGCAGCGTCCGGTCGTCGACCGCCTGCTCGGGCCCCCGGAACCCAGCGACGCGCAAGGCAGACAGCGTTTCGAGGCGACCTATTCGCGCGGCTATCTGGCGCATGCATCGATTTCGCCGTCCTGCGGACTGGCGCAATACAAGGATGACCATCTCACCGTCTGGACGCATTGCCAGGGCGTATTCCCGCTGCGCGGCGCGCTGGCGCGCATGCTCAAACTCAAGCCTGACGCCATCACCGTGCATCATGTGCAGGGCTCCGGCTGCTACGGCCACAACGGCGCCGACGACGCCGCCGCCGACGCCGCCGTGGTCGCAATGCAGATGCCGGGCACGCCGATCCGCATCCGCTGGCGGCGCGAGGAAGAATTCATCTACGAGCCGAAGAGCCCGGCGATGCTGGTCAAGGTCCGCGCGCTGGTCGACAGCGCCGGCAAGCCAGCGGACTGGACCGCCGAAATCTGGAGCGGCAATCACAACGGACGCCCCGGTGGCGGCAACGCCCTGCTCGCCGGCTACGCCCTGCCCGACCAGGAGCCGCTGCCGCAAGCCAATGAAGTGCCGGAAGCGGCCGGCGGCGGCGCGACCCGCAATGCCGACCCGCTCTACGACATCGCCAGCAAGCGCATCATTCATCACATGGTCACCGAGACGCCGGTGCGCGTGTCGGCGCTGCGCGGGCTTGGCGCTATGCCGAATGTATTCGCGCTCGAATGCGCCATCGATGAGCTGGCCGAACGCGCCGCTATCGATCCGGTGGCCTATCGGCTGTCCATCACCACCGACATGCGCGCCCGCGCCGTGATCGAAAAAGTCGCGGCGATGGCAAACTGGCAGGCGAACGCGCCGCGCGGCAACGGTGCCGGACGCGGCATCGCATTCGCGCGCTACAAGAATCGCGCCGCCTATTCGGCCGTCGTTGTCGACCTCGAGGTCGACGAGGAAATCCGCTTGCGCCATATCTGGTGCGCCACCGATGGCGGCCTGATCGTCAATCCGGACGGCGCCATCAACCAGCTCGAAGGCGGCGTGATCCAGTCGGCTAGCTGGGTGCTCAAGGAACAGGTGCGGCTCGACAACGGCACCGCCTCGTTCGATTGGGACAGCTACCCGGTTTTAAAATTCAGTGAAGTGCCGCCGATCGATGTCGCGCTGATCAATCCAACCTCAAGCGACATGCCGCTCGGCGTTGGCGAAGCCACCGCCGGCCCCACCGCCGCGGCCATCGGCAACGCAGTCTCGCACGCGCTCGGCATTCGTCTGCGCGATCTGCCGCTGACGCGCGAGCGCATCATGGCGGCGCTGCTGAAGGATTAGCCTAGCACCCGCCGGACCCGTTTCACGACGATCATGCCTCGATTGCCGCCGGTTTGCCCGCTCCGATAGCCTTGTAAGACCGTCACCGGCATGTGATATTTTTTCATGATCTTCACCGGGTCGATGCGGCGGTTCGGGACGTAAGGTATTAGTAATGACGGCATTGAAGACTTCGTGGGGTATCGGATTTTTTCGGCTCGTCAAACGGACCGTGCGGCAAGCATTGCTGACGCTGCCAGTATGCCTCCTCGTTCCCATACCACTGATGGCGGCCGACAGCGACACCGCCTATTGCCTCGAAAATACCAAGGGGTCGGTCTTTGACAGCAAGGCGGAGCTTCGCGGCGAGCACACTTTTCTCGCCGGCAATACCGCCGCCGAATTTAATAAGGTCATCGAATCCTGCGAACGCGCCCTCGCCGCCGGCGAGAAGAACCCGGCGCTTCTTGCTGGCCTGGCGCGCGCAGTCCGCGTCGAATTTAGAATTATCCATCGTGAATCAAAGCGCATGGCCGGCACGTCCGCCCAACGCATATTAAAGCATGTCGTGACCGACGATCCCAATGTCTGGCTTTGGATCTATATCATTCAGAACCGTGCCCAATTTCGCTCGCCCCCAAATATCCGCCGCAGATTGGTCGAACTGGCCGAGGCCGGTCACCCAGGTGCGATCCAGGAACTTGGTGCCAATTATTTTTACGGCCTCGACGGATTTCCGAAGAACAAGGAGCTCGGCAATAAATACATCCAAAAATGTATCGTCGCGCAGACCGATCCGTGGTGCATTTACGTTTTTATCCTCAACAACATGCACGATCCGGCAACGGCGCGTTTGATCGAGGAGATTCCAACGAGAACGCCAACCTATGAAGTCACCGCGATTGTGCTGAAGGCTTATCGCGCCGCCAAGCGATGCGACCGTAACGACATGCGGAATTTCACCGAAGCTGCCATTGCATATCAATGCCCGGACAGTTACTGCCAGACGACCAAACACACCTTTGTAAACTATCACCAGATACGCAAGAGCGTCGAAGGTGAGTACAATTCTTCGTGCAGGAGAGCGCCGGCCGCGAGCGGCTGGAGCGGCGCGAACCGCGGCGGCCGCGACTCCCGCCAGGAGCCGATGGGCGAAATCTTCTGTCGGGATCGAGGCATCTGCTGAACAGTCGCCGGCACCCAGTCGTTCGGATACCGGGCGTCACCTGGTTTTGGGCAATGCACAATTTAAGTGTCGTGCCCGTGCTTCAAAAAGTCGGTCACCAGATCGTTGAAGCGGTTGGCGCGCTCGTAATAGGCGGCATGTCCCGCGCCCTTGAACAGATTGGTCCGGCCTTTCGGAAAGAGCGTGCCGAGTTCTTCCAGTTCGGGCGACGGAAACAGCGGATCGTCGCTGCCGCCGACCACCAGCACCGGAAATTCGACCGTTGCGGCTTCCTCGGGCGTCACGGGACGCGAGTTGAAGCACGGCAGCGTTTCGACCGTCGGCGGCCCGCCGGATAACGCCATGATCTCGGCATAGAGAAACGTCAGCGCCGGTTGATCCATATGCATGGTCGCGCCGACCGGCCCGTACGGATGATAGGCGACGGCGAAGCGCTCGAACTCGCCGGCGCTGCGGATCGGCGGCACCCGGCCGCGCCGCGTCGCGCCACCGAGTTGCGGCTGGCCCGGCGCAAGACCGGCCTGACGCGCTTTCATGCGCGCATAACGCTGCTCCCAGCCGGCGCTCATCGTCGGCGTCACCATGCCGCCGACGCCGCAGACGAGCACGAGCTTGTCGATGCGCGCCTTGTGTTCCATCGCGTAATGCAGCGCCGGCGCCGAGCCGAGCGACGCGCCGACGATGCTGAACTTGTCGCCGCCGAAGACATGCTCGGTCAAAGCGCGCAGATCGTTATAGAGCAGATTGCCATCGCCAAAATCATACGGCTCGCCCGGCCGCGAGCGGCCATAGCCGCGCTGATCGTAGATCAGGCACGAGAAATGGTGCCGCATATGCGCGATCTGTTGCCACCATGATAGATGCATGCCGCTGGCGCCGTGGATAAAGACCACCGGCGGACCTTCGCCGTGCAATTCATAGTAAAGATCGACACCGTTCATTTTCAGAAACGACATGGCTGCTCCCGCTCGCTACAGGGACGGAGTTGGCAGCAGTCGAACGACAATGGCAATGGGGTCTGTGGACTTCGCGCGGCGGCGTCTTTTGTTTTGTCGCGTTTTCTTCACGCGAACCGGGGCCCACTTCGCTCGAAAATGCTCTAGATCCGTCTTAGCGGATTGGTCAGCGCCAGAAAGAAACCGCCGGCGGTGAACAGCGCCATCAGCAGAAAAGCGGCGCGAAAAGCCGAGGCGATATCGCCGGCAATCGCCGTGCGCTGATCCGCCGAAAGCGTCGCGCCGGCATTCTTGGCGTGCTCGACCATGGCTGCGAACACCGCCGCCGCGTCGGGATTTCTGATCGCCAGCATGCCGAACAGCAGGGTCGCCACCAGCGCGGTGCCGAAGGCCGCGCCGATCGAGCGCGAGAACTGCACCGAGGCCGCCGCCTCGCCGAGCCGCATTTGCCCGGCCGCGCTTTGCACGCTGACCTGCACAACGCCCATCA
>CAITJJ010000231.1 GCA_903892675.1 uncultured Hyphomicrobiales bacterium
GGGCGGCTTAAGGCACTGAAAGAGTCATGGCAGGCCAAGATCTTGCAAAAGCCCCGGTAAACGACCCGGCAGCGCCGCGAAAAGCCCAAGAACGCAGCGACGGACCGGCGCTCGCGTCCGGGCGGCGGGCGTTCGACAAGAGCCAGAGCGCGCCGCGCTCGGGCTCGGTCGGCATGGTGTTGTTGATCGCGCTGCTGCTGATCGGCGCCGCCGCCGGCCTCATTTATATCGGGCCGGAATACGCCGAGACCTACATCATGACGCTGCTGGCGGTGCTGGGCACGATCGGCGTCTTCGCGCTGTTTGCCACCGCATCCGGCATCGTGCGTCTGACCGCCCAGGACCACGGCAATCCGATGTTGAAGGCGGTAGTCGACAATGCGTTCGACGGGATTCTGGTCACCGATCAGGCGGGGCGCGTTTTCTACGCCAACGCCACCTATCTCGACCTGATCGGCGCGGCCGACGGTCAGGATGTCCGGCCGATCGAGCGGGTGTTCATCGGCGACCCCGACGTCTCGGAATCGATCTATCGTCTGCTCAAGGCGGCGCGCGAACAACGCCGGCTGATGGAAGAGGTGCGCATCGCCCGACCGAGCGGCGAGCCGGCGCGCTGGCTGCGCCTGCGGGTGCGACCGTTAGGGGCCGGAAAGCACGATTCCAAAATGACGGTCTGGTCGATCGCCGACGTGACGCGCGAACGCGAGCGTCAGGAGAATGTGTTTCAGGAATTGCAGCACGCCATCGATTATCTCGACCACGCGCCGGCCGGCTTCTTCTCGGTCGATGCGGCCGGCGACATTATTTATCTGAACGCGACCCTGGCGACCTGGCTCGATCACGATCTGGCGCAGGTCGGCGCCGGTTCGCTCAAGCTGACCGATATCGTCGCCGGCGAAGGCGCGGCGCTGCTGACGACGTTCAATGCCGCGCCCGGTGACGTCAAGACCGAGGTGCTCGATCTCGATCTGCGCACGCGCTCGGGCAAGCCGGTGCCCGTGCGGCTGTTTCATAAAGTCGCGTTTGGCGCCGACGGCGAGCCCGGCGTGTCGCGCACTCTGGTGCTCAACCGGGCGCGCGACGACGGCACCGATCCGCAGCGCGCGGCGGAAGTGCGCTTCATGCGCTTTTTCCAGAACACGCCCATGGCCATCGCCACCGTCGACAAGGCCGGCGGCATTGCTCGCAGCAATGCGCGCTTCGCCTCGGCGTTCGAAGGGCTGCTGTCGGGCGGCCGTTCGATTCTCGCGGTGGTCGCCGAACGCGATCGGCCGGCGCTCGAGGCGGCGATTGCCAAGGCGGCATCGGGGCAGGGCGATATCGCGCCGGTCGAGGCCGCGCTCGCCGGTACCGCTGAGCGCTGGGCGACGTTCTTCGTCTCGGCGATCGAGGAGGAAGACCGCGACGGCGAGGCCGCGATCGTTTACGCGCTGGAGACCACGGCGCAGCGTACGCTGGAGAACCGCGTCTATCAGCAGCAAAAGATGGAATCGGTCGGCCAGCTCGCCGGCGGCATCGCGCACGACTTCAACAACGTGCTCTCCGCCATCATGATGGCGACCGATTTCCTTTTGAGCGCGCACAAGCCGACCGATCCTTCGTTCCAGGACATCATCCAGATCAAGCAGAACGCTAACCGCGCCGCGGCTTTGGTGCGGCAGTTGCTCGCCTTCTCGCGCAAGCAGACCTTGCGGCCGCAGGTGCTCGATCTCGGCGAGGCGCTCAGCGATCTCGGCATGTTGCTCAAGCGGCTGATCGGCGAGAAGGTGACGCTCGACGTCGTGCATGGCCGCGATATGTGGCCGGTCAAGGTCGACATTTCACAGTTCGAGCAGGTGATCGTCAATCTCGCCGTCAATGCGCGCGACGCCATGCCGGACGGCGGCAAGCTCACAGTGCGCACCGCCAATGTGACGGCCGCCGACTGCGCCAAGTTCGGCTACAAGGGCATGCCGACAGCCGATTATGTGCTGGTCGAGGTCAGCGATAGCGGCACCGGCATTCCGCCAGACATTATCGAGAAAATTTTCGAGCCGTTCTTTTCGACCAAGGAAGTCGGCAAGGGCACGGGCCTTGGTTTGTCGACGGTCTATGGCATCGTCAAGCAGACCGGCGGTTTCGTCTATGCCGACTCGGCGCCGGGGCGGACCGCGTTCCGCATCTTCCTGCCGCGGCACATTCCGGGTATCGAGGATCAGGTGACGCCGGCCACCGCGGCGTTCGACAGCGCCGCTTCGGCCGCCGCCAATCTGGCCAAGTCGGTCGCCCATGATCTGACCGGGCACGGCACCATTCTTCTGGTCGAGGACGAAGAAGGCTTGCGGGCGCTCAACGCGCGGGGCTTGAGTTCGCGCGGCTACACCGTGCTGGAAGCCGGCAACGGCGTCGAGGCGCTCGAAGTGCTGGCAGAGAAGGGCCATGTCGACCTGGTCGTGTCGGACGTGGTGATGCCGGAAATGGACGGGCCGACTTTGCTGCGCGAATTGCGGGCACGCGATCCCAACGTGAAGATCATTTTCGTCTCGGGCTACGCCGAGGAAGCATTCGCCAAGAATCTGCCGACCAACGAGCAATACGCCTTCCTCGCCAAGCCGTTCACGCTCAAGCAACTGGTGGCGATCGTGAAAGAGACATTGGCCGGCACGCCGCAATAGCCGGCTCAAGTCCGCATGCGCGTGATAGGCCGGACTGCAAAGGCCGGGCCGCACGCGACATAAAATTCGCGTGCGGCATTTTTTTCCGGCATTAATCGCGATGATCTTGACCGGTCATGGCGCCGTGCATGCCACGTCCCATCATCCCGCCGTTCTTCATCATGGCCTCCTGCGCCGCGACCATGCCGCGCCGGGCAAGATCGGTCACTTCCGCCGCGTGGTCCTGGAGAGATTTGACGGCGGTCGCGTCGGTCGATGTCTGGACCACGATGACGCCCTTTTCGGTCGTTTCATAGGTGGTCTTGATTTTGTCCTTGTCGCGGAAGATCGCGTGCAGCGCCGGGCTCTCGATCGGCAGGCCCGGGTCACGTCCTTCGTCGACCCGCTTTCCCATGTCGGCGACGTGCTTCTTGATCGTCGCGGCCACCTGGGGATCGTCCGATTCCGTGACCGTGCGGATGCCGTCAGGAAGATTCGTCACGGTGCGATTGATGCTTTCATGGTTGAAGAGCAGGCCGTGAATGTCGCTGCGCTCGTCCATGGTGGCGTCGCCGCCCATCATCATGGCCATCATGCCGCCGCCCATTTGAGCGCGCGGGCCGCCTGGCTGCCCCTGCATGCTCGGACCCATTTGGCCGCGCATTCCCATCATGCCGCCAGGGCCCATCTGGCCCATGCCGCCGTGGCCATGGCCGCCTGACTGCGCGTAGGCCCAGCCGCCGACCAGCAAGGTGGTGGCGGCGATACCGCCGATAATCCAAGTCTTCTTTTTCATCTGAAACCCCAATGATTGTGCAACGGAGGGTCCGTTGCTTGTGGTCATAGGACGGGGCGGACTTGACCCAAGTTTTTCAGGATCGGGTTTTTTAGTGACTTTGTTTGTCAGGCGCGGCGGCAGACACAATTCGACACATATTCCGCCGAACCTGCCGCGGGCATTGGTCTATATTGTCGACATGCAAGATGGACCGCACATCCTGATCGTCGATGACCATCGCGAAATTCGCGAGCTTGTCTCGCGCGCGCTGACGAAAGAGGGATTCCGGGTCAGCGTGGCGGCAGATGGACGCGCCATGCGCAAGGTCCTGACCGACGCCCGGATCGACCTTATCCTGCTCGATCTCATGCTGCCGGGCGAGGACGGGTTATCGCTGTGCCGGACGCTTCGTGCCGAATCGAACATCCCGATCATCATGCTGACCGCGAAAGGCGATGAGATCGACCGCGTCATCGGTTTGGAGATGGGCGCCGATGACTATCTTGCAAAGCCCTTCGGCAGCCGAGAATTGATAGCCCGGATCAAAGCCGTGCTGCGCCGCAGCCCGGGAAAAACGGAGAACGCCGAGCAGCAACCCAGGAGTTTCAATTTCGACCGCTGGAGTCTAGATACCGGCACACGCGCGCTCTTGCGCGATGACGGCGTCACGGTGCCGTTGAGCACCGGCGAATACGATCTGCTGATGGCGCTGGTTGAGCGGCCGCAACGCGTCCTCAACCGTGACCAATTGCTCGATCTGGCGCGAGGCCGTTCTTCGGCGGGACTCGACCGCAGCATAGACACGCAGGTGAGTCGCCTGCGAAAAAAACTCGAACGCGATCCCGCCGACCCGCAACTCATCAAGACCGTGTGGGGTGGCGGCTACATGTTGACGCCCGCGGTGATCCGCAAATGAACCGGCTTTTGCCCCA
>CAITJJ010000232.1 GCA_903892675.1 uncultured Hyphomicrobiales bacterium
GGCAAAGCGCGGATCGGCGGCGGCGTCGGCAAAGGCCGACCAGAGCGGCAGTTGAAACATGGCGTTAATCCCGGCGGCCGGTCTCTCTAGCAGCCCCCGGCGGCTGGGGCTATCAACGGGGCATGGCTGGCCAAGCGATTCGCATTCTCGGCATCGATCCGGGCCTCCGCCGTACCGGCTGGGGGCTGATCGAGAGCGACGGCAACAGGCTCATTCACGTTGCCTGCGGTTCGGTGGAAACCAGCGAGCGCGCGGACCTCGCTGCGCGGCTGGTGACGATCCATGACGGGCTGATCAAGGTGATTGAGCAATACGCGCCGCACGAGGCGGCGGTGGAAAATACCTTCGTCAACGGCAATGCGGCGTCGACCTTGAAGCTCGGCCAGGCGCGCGGCATCGCCATGCTGGTGCCGGCGCGAGCGGGACTGACAGTCGCCGAATACGCGCCCAATCTGGTGAAGAAAACAGTGGTCGGCGCCGGACATGCCGAGAAGGCGCAGATCAGAATGATGATCGGCGTGCTGCTGCCGAAAGCCGATCCGCAAAGCGAGGACGCCGCCGACGCGCTGGCGATCGCCATCTGTCATGCGCATCATCGAGTGAGCGTGGTGTTGAAGGCGCGAATGAAGGCTGTTGCGCAATGATCGGCAAACTCAAGGGCATCGTCGACTCGTTCGGCACTGATTTCCTGATCCTCGACGTGCATGGCGTCGGCTATCAGGTGCATTGTTCGGCGCGCACTTTGACCATGCTGCCGGCGCCCGGCGAAGCGGCGACGCTCTCTATTGAAACTTATGTGCGCGAAGACCAGATCAAGCTGTTCGGCTTTGCATCGGATGCCGAGCGCGAATGGTTCCGCCTGTTGCAGACCGTACAGGGCGTCGGCGCCAAGGTGGCATTGTCGGTGTTGTCGACCTTGAAAGTCGGCGAGCTGGCGACCGCGATTGCGATGCGCGACAAGGCGGCGGTGTCGCGTTCGCCCGGCGTCGGCGCCAAGGTGGCCGAGCGCATCGTCACGGAGCTGAAGGACAAGGTGCCGGCCTTCGCCGATGTCGATCCGGGCGCGGTGCATCTGGCCGGCGCGCTCGACGAGAAGCGCGCGCCGCGCCCGGTGATGGACGCGGTGTCGGCGCTCGTTAATCTCGGCTATGGCCAGCCGCAGGCGGCGGCGGCGATTGCAGCCGCCGCGCGCAACGTCGGTGACGCCGCCGACGTGCAGACATTGATCCGACAGGGACTGAAGGAACTGGCGAAGTGAGTAAGTTGACCGACAAGGATCAGGAACTGATCGACGCGGCGACGGCGGCGATCAAACAGCGCTACCGCAATGACTGGCAGGAAGTAGGCAGCGCGATGCGCACGCGCGACGGCCGCGTCATCACCGGCGTCAATCTCGACGCCTATGTCGGGCGCGGCGCGGTCTGCGCCGAGGCGATCTGCATCGGCACCGCGCTGACGGCGAAGGGCGACCAGGGCATCGATACCATCGTCGCGGTGCGCCATCCCAAGCCCGGCGAGAAAGGCGACATCGCCGTGGTGTCGCCGTGCGGCGCCTGCCGCGAACTCATTCACGATTACGACGCCAAGGCGCGCGTCATCGTGCCGAACGGTAAGACGCCGGAGGTGACGACCATCGGCGAACTGCTGCCGAACAAATACCGGCGGGGCATGACGTGAGTACACCCCCGCGCCTGATCGCCGGCGAAAAGCGTGAGGACGACGTCGACGCCAGTCTGCGTCCGCAGAAGCTTTCCGAATTTATCGGCCAGGAGAAGGCGCGCGCGAACCTGAGCGTGTTCATCGAGGCGGCCAAGGCGCGGCAGGAAGCGCTCGACCATGTGCTGTTCGTCGGTCCGCCGGGGCTGGGCAAGACCACGCTCGCGCAGATCGTAGCGCGCGAACTCGGCGTCAATTTCCGCGCAACTTCAGGCCCGGTGATCGCCAAAGCCGGCGACCTTGCCGCGCTGTTGACCAACCTTGAGCCGCGCGACGTTCTGTTCATCGACGAAATTCATCGCCTCAGCCCGCAGGTCGAGGAAATTCTTTATCCGGCGATGGAGGATTTCCAGCTCGATCTCATCATCGGCGAAGGGCCGGCGGCGCGGTCGGTGAAGATCGACCTGTCGCCATTTACTTTGGTCGGCGCGACGACGCGCGCAGGTTTGCTCACCAATCCGCTGCGCGACCGCTTTGGCATTCCGGTACGGCTGAATTTCTATACCGAGGCCGAGCTTGAACTGATCGTGTCGCGCGGCGCGCGCGTCCTCGGCATCGGCATGACGGGCGATGGCGCGAACGAGATTGCCAAACGGTCGCGCGGCACGCCGCGCATCGCCGGACGACTGCTGCGCCGCGTGCGCGACTTCGCCCATGTCGATGGCGACAAGGCGGTCGACCGCAGGATCGCCGACAAGGCGTTGCAGGCGCTCGAGGTCGATGCCAGTGGCCTGGACGCCATGGACCGGCGTTATCTGCGCATGATCGCGGAGAATTATGCCGGCGGCCCGGTCGGCGTCGAAACCATCGCGGCGGGATTATCCGAGCCGCGCGATGCGCTCGAGGACATCATCGAGCCTTACTTGATTCAGAAAGGCTTTCTTCAGCGTACGCCGCGCGGAAGGCTGCTGACGCCGCAGGCTTTCACGCATCTCGGCATGAAAGAACCGCAGCGCGACGCCAGCCAGTTCGGGTTGTTTGGCGCGGGCGAGGATGAGTAGGGTCGCGTCATGAGCCACGCCAACTCCATCGACGGCATTCTCGGCGACGGCCTGCACAAGCAACTGGTGCGGGTCTATTACGAGGACACGGATTTTTCCGGCATCGTCTATCACGCCAGCTATCTGCGCTTCATGGAGCGCGGGCGGACCAATTATCTGCGGCTTCTCGGCGCCGACCATCGCGCGCTGTTCGAGCAGGCGGCGGCGGAAACGCCGGGCTTTGCTTTCGTCGTGCGCCACATGGACATCGCCTTTAATAAACCGGCGCGGATGGACGACGTCCTGGAAGTCGTCACCCGGGCGGAAGAGGTGAAGGGCGCCTCGATCACCATGCATCAGAAAGTGATGCGCGGCGGCGATCTCCTGGTCGAAGCGCATGTGCAGGTGGCGTTTGTTTCGGGCGGGCGGGCGCGGCCGATCCCGAAGCCTTTGTGGATTGCGATGAAGGCCGACCAGGAAACGGGCGGCGCGGCGTGACGCGCGGTGCTAGAGTGTCAGCATTATGCCGGAACAGAACCTAGCGGTCTTCGACACGGCCATCGGCCCCTGCGCCATCGTCTGGCGCGAGCGCGGCTTGCTCGGCGTGCAGATCCCGGAAGCAAGCGAAGCGGCGACGCGGGCACGGATGTTGAAACGATTTCCGGATGCGCGCGAGATCGCGCCGCCGCACGACATTCAGATGCTCATTGAAGGCATACGCGCGCTGCTCAAAGGCGAGCGGCGCGACTTAAAAGACGTCCCGATCGATGACGATGGCGTTCCCGAATTCAACCGGCGTGTCTATACCATCGTGCGCCGGGTGCCGCCGGGCCAGACCATCACCTATGGCGAGATCGCCGAACGGCTTGGTGACAAGCAGTTGTCGCGCGCGGTCGGCCAGGCGATGGGCGAGAACCGTTGCCCGATCGTGATGCCGTGCCATCGCGTGCTGGCGGCGTCCGGCAAGTCCGGCGGATTTTCCGCGCCGGGTGGCGTCGTCACCAAGTTGAAGCTGTTGACTATCGAAGGCGCGCAGCCAAGCGGGCCGACTCTGTTCGACGACCTGCCGCTCGAGGCGCGCCGGCGTTAGCGGCGCGGGATGCGCCAGACGAGTTTGTCGCCGGGGCCATGCACGGCGGCGAACAGCAGGCCGGCGAAAAAGGTGAAATGGTCGACGAAGAAGCCGAACTCCGCCTGGTTGCCGGCCCAGTGCGACGGGCCGTGGAAGGCAAAGCCTAAGAACAGGACATAGACCGCCGCGAGATAAGCGGCGTAGCTGAAATACGCGCCGGTGAGCAGGCCGACGAGCAGCGCCACTTCAAAGAACGCGGCGATCCAGGCGAGCGCCAGCGGCATCGGGAAGCCAGCGGCGGCGATGTAGCTCGCGGTCGATTCCATGCCGAGGAACTTGAAAGTGGCGGCCATGGCAAAGACGGCGGCGAAAATCAGCCGAGCCAGCAGAATTGAAACCGTGTTTGTCATCGTCATTGTTCGCTGCCTTTCGTGTCGATGGCTCGGAGACGGATTCAATAGGTCAGGCGCGCTTTGTCCAGTGCGTCTTTGAGGCTCGCCATCGTCCCCGGACTCATGTAAAGCCCCTTCACATGAAGGCCAAAAAACCGATGCACGCATGAGATGGACCAAGGGCGATCGGGACGGCGGGCCGGGCGGTGAGGGCGGTCCGCGCGGCTATCACCACGGCAATCTGAAAGAAGCCTTGCTGCGCGCCGCGCTCGCGCTGATCGCCGAAAAGGGCCCGGCCGGTTTTACTTTCGCCGACGCGGCGCGCTGGGCCGGCGTCAGTCCCGCCGCCCCCTATCGGCATTTTCGCGATCGCGACGAACTGATCGCTAATGTGGCGCGGCGCGGCTTCGAGCTGTTTTCCGACGCGCTGACCAAAGCCTGGGATGACGGCAAGCCGGAACTGATGGCGGCGTTCGACCGGCTCGGGCGCGCCTATCTCGATTTCGCCAAACATCAGCCGGCCTACTATTCGGCGATGTTCGAGGCCGGCATCGCACTCGACAGCGATCCGGCTTTGCGCGCCGCAAGCGAAGCGGCTTTCGCGGTGTTGCGCACGGCCGCCGAGAGACTGGTGGCGCTGATGCCGGCGCAGGGGCGGCCGCCCGCCCTGATGGTGGCGCTGCATGTCTGGTCGATGACGCACGGCATTGCCTCGCTGTTCGGCCGCGGCGATGCCGCCCGCCGCGCCTTGCCGATGCCGCCGGAGGAACTGCTCGAAGCGGCGATGCTGATTTACCTGCGCGGGCTGGGGCTGAGCGGCGGACGTTAGAGCCCGTCACCCCCGCTTTCTCCCGTACGGTCGGGGTGAGGGAGAATTAGGCCTCGCAAACGGCCATCTCCTCCCTATGTGAAGGGTCTTGACATCGAGCTGCCGAACCCTTATCAATGTAAATGTTATTTACATTCACACATAGATCGACACTTGGACCGTGAAGCGAGGCCGACAATGCCAATCACCGCGAAGCTCGACGAATTCGGCAAGCCCGCCTGGATTGCCCTGACCGTCCTTGGGTTTATGGCCTGGTGGCCGGTCGGCCTCGCAGTCCTCGCCTTTACAATCGGGAGCGGAAGAATGGGATGCGGATATCACAGCGGTCCTGACCGCTGGCAGCACAAGATGGAGCGCATGCAGGCCAAGATGGACTGGATGCGCGGCAAAATGGGCGGCAGCCCGACCGGCGGCTCACCGTGGTCGAGCGCGCCGTCGAGCGGCAATCGCGCCTTTGACGACTACCGCAGCGAGACCTTGCGCCGGCTCGAAGACGAACAGCGTGAGTTCAAGGACTTCCTCGAGCGCCTGCGCTTTGCCAAGGACAAGACCGAGTTTGACTCGTTCATGGCCGAGCGGCGCGCCCGCCCGCCGCAGGAACCCCCGCGCGACAATCCCCCCACGCAGAGCTGATCCTATCGACATAAGCCTGCGCACACGGCCGTCCGCCTTCCCCGAGGCGGGCGGCCGTTGCGTTTTTGGGCGCGCTTGCGTTAGGAGAGTGCTAACGAATCCTTAACCATAATCGGCGCTGTTTAGAGCGGCTAACGGGGGGCGATGGGGTGCCAGGACTTCGTTTGCGCCCTCATTTTGCCAAGTTTAACGGGAATTCCGTTCGGCCTGCCGAATGCCCAATTTGTAATGACCAGCGACGCCGCGCCGGCCTCCCGACCGGACCGCGCAAAGGACGTGCCCCATGAATCCAGCCGATGTGGCACAGTCGGTGCTCCCGCTTACTTCTTCAGACCTCTCGCTGTTCACGCTGTTCTGGCACGCCCACTGGATCGTCAAATTCGTGATGATCGGGCTGATGGTCTGTTCGGTCTGGGTCTGGGCCATCGCCCTCGACAAGACCGTGCTGTACACGCGCTCGCGCAAATCCATGGACCGCTTCGAGACGGCGTTCTGGTCCGGCCAGTCGCTGGAGGAGCTATACCGTTCGCTGTCGTCCAAGCCGAACCACTCAATGGCGGCCTTGTTCGTCGCTGCGATGCGGGAGTGGAAGCGCAGCTTTGAGGGCTCGCCGCAGAAGTCCTTCGCCGGGCTGCAAATGCGCATCGAGAAGGTGATGCAGGTGACCATCGCGCGCGAGGTCGAGCGGCTGGAACGCCGGCTGCTGGTGCTGGCCACGGTCGGCTCCGCCGGCCCCTTCGTCGGCCTGTTCGGCACGGTCTGGGGCATCATGACGTCGTTCCAGTCGATCGCGGCGTCGAAGAATACGTCGCTGGCGGTGGTCGCGCCCGGCATCGCCGAGGCGCTGTTTGCCACCGCCATAGGCCTTGTCGCCGCCATACCGGCGACCATTTTCTACAATAAGTTCGCCGGCGAGGTGAACAAGCAGGCGCAGCGGCTGGAAGGCTTCGCCGACGAATTCGCCGCGATCCTGTCGCGGCAAATCGACGAACGCGGTTGAGGGCGCATGATCCGGAAAAGTGGGAACCGGTGTTCGGATCAGATCATGCGCCAAAGAACAGTATTGGGAAACTAGATCATGGCGGCGAATGCCGGGACACCGATGAGCGGCGGCAGAAGGCGGCCACGCCAGCGGGTGATGAGCGAGATCAACGTCACGCCGATGGTCGACGTGATGCTGGTGCTGCTGATCATCTTCATGGTCTCGGCGCCGCTTCTTACCGTCGGCGTGCCGATTGACCTGCCGCAGAGCCAGGCCAAGACCATCGACCAGGACAAGGAGCCGCTGACCTTGTCGGTCAACGACAAGGGCAAGGTGTTCCTGCAGAATGACGAAATCAGCGTCGACAACCTGCTGGTAAAATTGAAAGCGATCGCCGAGACGCGCGGCGGCAACGATGCGCGTATCTACGTACGCGGCGACAAGAACGTGAATTACGGCACCATGATGCAGATCATGGGCCGGTTGTCGGGCGCCGGATTCCACCGCGTCGCTTTGGTCACCGAATACGAACAAGAGACAAAAGCCAGATAATGCAGATGAAGACGGCATCGGTGATCTCGACCGGGCTGCACATCGCGGTGCTGGCCTGGGCGACGTTGTCGTTTACCGGCAAGACTTTCGAAGTGACGCCAGCGGAATCGCTGCCGGTAGATCTGATCAGCGAGAAGGAGTTCTCGCAACTGACCAAGGGCATCAAGGACGCGCCCAAGCCGGTCGAGACGCCTAAGCCGATCGTCGAGAAAAAGGCCGAGGAGCCGCCCAAGCCGGTCGAGGAGATCAAGCCCAAGATCGACGAGAAGCGCGAAGTCGCGCCGAACAAGGAAGTGAAGCAAGAGGCGCCGCCGCCGGACCCGATCGCCGACAAGCTCAAGCCGCAGGAAAAGCCGCCGGAAAAGCAGGAAACCGCCAAGGCCGAGCCGCAGCCGCTGCCGCCGAAAAAACCGCCGCCGCCCAAGCCGCAGCCGAAGAAGCCCGAATTCAATGCGGACAAGATCGCGGCGCTGCTCGACAAGCGCGATCCGACCCGCAAATCGATCACCGGCAACGAACTGAATTCCGCGCCCTCGCTCGGCACCGCCTCCGGCAGCGCCGCGCAATTGTCGCAGTCGGAAATCGACGCGCTCAAGGCGCGGCTTTATGCGTTATGGTCGCCGCCGGCCGGCGCGCAGGACGCCGGCAATGTGCAGATCACGATCAGGATCAAGTTCAAGCGCGACGGCACGCTGGCGACCGGGCCGCAGGTCCTCACCAGCGGCAGCGGCCCGGTGTTTAATGCCATGCGCGACAGTGCGGTGCGCGCGGTGCTGGTCGGCCAGCCCTATACGATGCTGCGGCCCGATCATTACGAGACCTGGCAGGAAATCGACTTCGTCTTCGACAGCAGCAAGATGTACAGTGACATTCCGGTGAGAAGACAATGAACATTAATAGACTCGCGATGAATCGCCGCCGTCTTCTGGTCGGCGCCGGTGCCGGCGCCCTGGCGGCGATCGCAACTCGTCCGGCCGCGGCCGCGCTGCGGCTCGAGATCACGCAAGGCAATCCGCAGCCAATGCCGATCGCCTTGCCCGAATTTGTCGCCGGCGCGCCGGCCGAGGCCGAGGTCGCGCGCAACGTCACCTCGATCATTTCCGGCAATCTGCAGCGCAGCGGCCTGTTCGCGCCGATCAACCCGGCCGCCTTCACCGAGAAGATCACCAATTCCGATACCGTGCCGCGCTTCGCCGACTGGCGTGTCATCAACGCGCAGGCGCTTGTGACGGGCCGCATCACCAAGCAGCCCGACGGCCGTCTGAAGGCCGAGTTCCGTTTGTGGGACGTGTTCGCCGGCCAGCAACTCGACGGCAAACAATATTTCACCACGACCGATAATTCGCGCCGGATCGCGCACATCATTTCGGATGCGATCTACCAGACGCTGACCGGCGAGAAGGGCTATTTCGACAGCCGCATCGTCTTCGTCGACGAGACAGGTCCCAAGGAGCGGCGCATCAAGCGCCTGGCGATCATGGATCAGGACGGCGTCGGCACGCGCTATCTCACGCGCGGCGACGATCTGGTGCTGACGCCGCGCTTCAATCCGTCGTCGCAGGAAATCACCTATATGTCCTACGGGCAGTCCGACCCGCGAGTTTACCTCCTGAACATCGAGACCGGCCAGCGCGAGATTGTCGGCAATTTTCCGGGGATGACCTTCGCGCCGCGCTTTTCGGCGGACGGCCAGCGCATCATCATGAGCCTCCAGCAGGGCGCCAACTCCAATCTGTTCGTGATGGACCTGCGGTCGAAGCAGACGACGCGGCTGACCGATACGCCGGCGATCGACACCGGTCCGTGCTATTCGCCGGACGGCAAATATATCTGCTTCGAGAGCGACCGTGGCGGCAGCCAGCAGATCTATGTGATGCCGGCGACCGGCGGGCCGGCGCAGCGCATCTCCTTTGGCGAGGGCAATCACTCGACGCCGGTATGGTCGCCGCGCGGCGATTTCATCGCCTTCACCGGCCAGGCGAAGGGCCAGTTCTCCATCGGCGTGCTCAAGCCGGACGGTTCGGGCGAGCGGCTGTTGACATCGGGCTACCACAACGAAGGCCCGACTTTCGCGCCGAACGGCCGCGTTTTGATGTTCTTCCGCGATTTGGGGCAGGGGCCGTCGCTTTTCACAATCGACGTGACCGGCCGCAATGAACTGAAAATTCCGACTCCAAGCCTTGCATCCGACCCCGCTTGGTCGCCATTATTGTCGTAAGATTCGGTTTTGGCGTCGCCGGCAGCGAATTATCCCAGAAATGACGGGAACAGGATGTCGGGCCGATTATTGTAAGTCTAATCAAAGTCTTATTCACTGGCTCTTGGCCAAGAGCGGCGGTTCGACGGCGTGTACAAGTTCAACGGGCTTGCGCAAGGTTTCATCAAGGTTGATGGAAGGTTCGCTTAACCACCCCGCTGGTAGACGTGAGGGCTGACGTGCGGCTCTCGACGGCCATGCGGCGCGCAGGTTTCACGTAACGCGCGACTATGGAGTCACGGGAATGATCGAGATCGGGAATATTTTGCGCGGGGTGCGGATCGCAGCCGTCCTCGGAATGGGTCTGGCGATTTCTGCCTGCGCCAATCAGGTGGCCGATAGCAACACGCCGGGCACCTCCGCAGCCGGCGCCGCGACGCCCGGCAGCCAGCAGGATTTCGTGGTCAATGTCGGCGACCGTGTGTTCTTCGAGTCCGATTCAACCGAGTTGACCGCGACCTCGCGCGCGACGCTCGACAAGCAGGCGCAGTGGTTGACCGCTCATGGCCAGTACAGGTTCACGGTCGAAGGCCATGCCGACGAACGCGGCACGCGCGAATACAACATCGCGCTCGGCGCCCGCCGCTCGCAGGCGGCGCGCGATTATCTGATTTCGCGCGGCATCCAGGCCAGCCGCATGAAGACCATTTCCTACGGCAAGGAACGGCCGGTCGCGGTCTGTAACGACATCTCCTGCTGGTCGCAGAACCGCCGCGCGGTCACGGTGCTCAACGCCGGTTCGTGACGCGCTGCACTCAATCAAATGTGTCATGCCCGGCCGTCAGGCCGGGCATTTCGCTTTCTGGATGTCCGCCTAAAGCGTTTTCGAGCGAAGTGGGTACCGGTTCGCGTGAAGAAAACGCGACAAAACAAAAGACTAGAGCCCCGGCTCTGATTCCATCAAATCCGCTCCACTAGTCACAATTCCGACACCGGCGATCTTATGCTACGGCTGTCCCGCCAAAAGACGGCAAACGGATATCACCTGACATGATGCGACAAACATCTCTCCGCAGCGGATTTCTGGCCGCGTTTTGCGTTCTGGCTTTCGCCGGCGCGGCGACGGCGCAAGAGCGCGATCGCGGCCCCGGCTTTCTCGATAACTTGTTCTCCCGCGGCGAAAGCCAGACCGCGCCGGCGCCGCGCGGCCGTGGCGAGCCGGTGGCGCAGGCCGATCCCGGCGATGCCGCCGAACTCACCGTGCGGCTCGACC
>CAITJJ010000233.1 GCA_903892675.1 uncultured Hyphomicrobiales bacterium
CGCGGCAGCGACGCGCAGACGGCCCTGCTCGTCCTTGCAGGCATTCGGATTGGCAACCGCCTTTTCAATATCCTTGACAGTGATAAGGCCGACGCAGCGGTACTGATCGTCGACAACGAGAAGCTTTTCGATGCGGTGCTGATGCAGCAGCCGCTTGGCTTCGTCCTGGCTGACGCCCTCGCGCACCGTGACCAGCTCGTCCTTAGTCATCAGTTCGGCGACGCGCTGACGCGGGTCTGTCGCAAAGCGAACATCGCGGTTGGTAAGAATGCCGACCAGCCTGCCGGGCACGCTGGTGCCGGATCTCTCGACCACCGGAACGCCGGACATACGGTAGATCTTCATCTGTTCCAGCGCATCGGCCAGGGTCGCGGTCGGCTCGATGGTCAGCGGATTGACGATCATGCCGCTTTCGAACTTCTTGACCTGACGCACCTGCGCCGCCTGCTCGTCGGGCTCGAGGTTGCGATGGATGACGCCGAGGCCGCCGGCCTGCGCCATGGCAATGGCCATATCCGACTCTGTCACCGTGTCCATGGCCGAGGCCAGGATCGGCACATTGACGGTGATCGATTTGGTGATGCGCGAGCGAATATCGACGTCCGCCGGCATGACATTCGACAGGCCGGGCCGGATCAGCACGTCGTCGAATGTGAGCGCTTCGCGCAGATTACCGTTGTTTATCGAGGCCATTGCCAACTCCGTCTCACCCGAAAAGGGAACAGGACCGGACGTTTCGGCTTATAAAAAGCCTTTTCAGCTTATTAAAAAGCCTTGCCCGAGGGTGTCCTCGCGCTCGTCACGGCCCGCTTTTGGGTTGGCGTGGGTCGTTAGCATGGGAATCTTTGGATTCCTAGGTCTATCCTGGATGCCTGCTATGTAGCCCACAGGCGGCACGGGCCTTCCTTCCGCCGCCGTTTGCCGATCTACCCGCCGGGCCTTTAATCCCGGCTTTTCGTCCCTACTCGCCTTGGATTCCGCCATGCGCCGTGACCGCATCGTCCCGCTGATCATCGCGGTTGCCCTGTTCATGGAAAACATGGACTCGACGGTGATCGCCACCTCGCTGCCGGCCATTGCCGCCGATATCGGCACCAACCCGCTGGCGCTCAAGCTCGCCGTCACCTCCTATCTGTTGTCGCTCGCCGTCTTCATCCCGGCTTCCGGCTGGACCGCCGACCGCTTCGGCGCCCGCACCGTATTCCGCACCGCCATCGGCATCTTCGTGCTCGGCTCGATTGCCTGCGCTCTGTCCTCCTCGCTCACCGACTTCGTCTTCGCCCGCATTTTGCAAGGCATGGGCGGCGCGATGATGACGCCAGTCGGCCGCATGGTGCTGGTGCGCTCGATCAGCCGGCGCGAACTGGTCAGCGCCATGGCCTGGGTGACGACGCCGGCCTTGATCGGCCCGGTCATCGGCCCGCCGGTCGGCGGCTTCATCACCACTTTCGCGACCTGGCACTGGATCTTTCTCATCAACGTGCCGATCGGCATCCTCGGTATCGTGCTGGCGACAAAGTACATCGAGGACGTGCGCGCTGAACACCACGAGCGCTTCGATATCGTCGGCATGATCTATGCTGGCCTCGGCATTGCCGGGCTCGCCTTCGGCCTGTCGGTGCTGGGCTTGAATTTTCTGCCGTGGTCGGTGGTGGTCTCGCTCATCATCGGCGGCAGCGTCTTTATCGCCGCCTATCTGGTGCATGCGAAACACACCGCCATCCCCGCGCTCGACCTCACACTGTTCAAGCTGCCGACATTCCGCGCCAGCGTGCTCGGCGGCTTCATCTTCCGCATCGGCATCGGCGCCTTGCCGTTTCTGCTGCCGCTGATGTTGCAGGTCGGCTTCGGCAAATC
>CAITJJ010000234.1 GCA_903892675.1 uncultured Hyphomicrobiales bacterium
TTCGACCACGACGCGCTGCGCAAGGCGGCAAAGCTGCTCGGCAAAGCCAAGCGCGTGCTGATCGTCGTCGGCGGCGGTGCGCAGGATGCTTCGCGCGAGGTGACGCTGCTGTCGCAAATGCTGCAAGCCCCGGTGCTTTCCTACCGGCGTGGACGAGGCGTATTGGACGATCGGGACCCCTTCAGCGTCAATCTTCCAATTGGCCGCGATCTATGGGGCGAAGCCGACGCGGTACTGGCTATCGGCACGCGGCTCCTGAACCCGATGACGCAATGGGGCATGGACCGCGACATCAAAATCGTCCGCGTCGATGCCGATAAAGCCGAACCGGCGCGCCTGCACAAACCGGCTGTGGCCCTTATTGGCGATGCCGCGCCGATCCTCATGCATTTGATCGATCAACTGGGCCGCACCAATGAACGCCGCGCCGCGCGCCGCGACGAAATGCTAGAACGCCAGTCGAGGATGCGGGCGCGCCTTGCCAAATTGGCGCCGCAACTGGCGTTCCTCGATGCCATCCGCACTGAGCTGCCAGAGGATGGCATCTATGTCGACGAGGTCACTCAGATCGGCTTCGCCGCCCGGCTCGCGCTTCCCGTCTACAAGCCACGCACGTTTCTCTCGCCCGGCTTCCAGGATAATCTCGGCTGGGGCTACGCCACCGCACTCGGCGCGCAACACGCGCGGCCGGATGTACCAGTGCTGTCGATCAATGGCGACGGCGGCTTCATGTACACCTCGAACGAACTCGCCACCGCCATGCGTCACCGCATTCCGCTCACGGCCGTCGTTTTCACCGACGGCGCTTTCGGCAATGTCCGCCGCATCCAGGAAGAGCAGTTCGGCAACAGGCTGATCGCCTGCGATCTGGCCAATCCCGACTTCGTCAAATATGCCGAGAGCTTCGGCGCCACCGGGCGGCGCGCCCGCAACCCCGACGAACTGCGCACCGCGCTCAAGGCGTCATTCGCCGCGCGAGAGCCGACCTTGATCGAAGTCCCGGTTCAGTCGATGCCGAGCCCTTGGGAGTTCATCCACATGCTGCCGGTGCGCGGCGCAAAGAAAGTGTAAATACGTCCAGATGGCATCGCTGATTACCACCACCGACGAACTCGCCGCCATCTGCGCCCGTATGGCGCGGCACCCGTTCATCACGGTCGATACCGAATTCCTGCGCGAGACGACCTATTACCCGTTGCTGTGCGTGGCGCAGATCGCCTCGGCCGATGAAGCGGCGGTGATCGACGCGCTGGCCCCTGGCATCGATCTGGCGCCGTTCTTCGACCTGATGGCCAACGAAAAGGTGATCAAGGTTTTTCATGCCGCGCGCCAGGACATCGAAATCGTCTGGAACATGGCAAAGATTATTCCGCACCCGATCTTCGACTCACAGGTCGCGGCCATGGTGCTCGGCTATGGCGATTCGATTTCCTATGACCAACTGGTCCAGCGCATTACCGGCGACGTGCTCGACAAGTCGAACCGCTTCACCGACTGGACCCGCCGCCCGTTGACCGATGCCCAGACCACCTACGCGCTGTCCGATGTGACGCATCTGCGCGACGTTTACATCAAGCTCGCCACTGACCTCGAAAAGCGCGGCCGCACCAGTTGGGTCGAAGCCGAGATGGGCATTCTCACCTCGCCCGAAACCTATCGCGCCGATCCTGCCAATGCCTGGGAGCGGCTGAAGGCGCGCGTGCGCAAGCCGAAGGAACTCGCCGTCCTGATGGAAATCGCCGCATGGCGGGAGCGCGAGGCGCAGACGCGCGACGTGCCGCGTTCGCGTGTGTTGAAGGACGACGTGCTCGGCGACATCGCCACGCAGGCGCCGACCACGATCGAGAAGCTCGGCCATCTGCGCTCACTGCCGAAGGGCTTTGAGCGGTCGCGCTGGGGCGAAGCCATCGTCGAGGCCGTGCAGCGTGGCGTCGACCGCGATCCGAAGACGCTGCCGCGTTTCGAACGTTTCCGGCCGGCGCAGAATGGCGCCGCCACCGTCGAACTCCTCAAGGTGTTGCTGCGCATGACGGCGGAAAGCCACGGCGTCGCCGCCAAGGTGATCGCCACCGTCGACGAGCTAGATCGCATCGCCGCCGATGACGAGGCCGACGTGCCGGCGATGAAAGGCTGGCGGCGCGAATTATTCGGCGAAAAAGCGCTTGCCCTCAAGCACGGCCGGCTGGCGCTCGCGGTCGACAAAGGCCGCGTCGTGACGGTGGACAAGGGCTGATGAACTTCGCCAGCGACAA
>CAITJJ010000235.1 GCA_903892675.1 uncultured Hyphomicrobiales bacterium
CCGAAAAGAGCCTATTTCCGGAGCGCCGGAAGCCAAATCCGGCCTTGGCGGCGTGATACAAGCGCTCGACTTTTAATCAGGAGCTTTACCGATGATCGGCGCCGTTGCCCGCAAGCTGTTCGGATCTGCCAATGAAAGGCGGATTCGCAGCTATCAGCCGCGGGTCGCCGCCATCAACGCGCTGGAAGCCGAGGTGTCGGCCCTGTCCGACGAGGCGCTGAAGGCGCGCACCGCCGACTTCAGGAAGCAGCTCGCAGAGGGCGCCACGCTCGACGACATCCTGGTCCCGGCCTTCGCCACCGTACGCGAAGCCGCCAAGCGGACCATCGGCCAGCGCCATTTCGACGTGCAGCTGATCGGCGGCATGATCCTGCATGAGGGCAAGATCGCCGAGATGAAGACCGGCGAAGGCAAGACCCTGGTCGCCACGCTCGCGGTCTATCTCAACGCGCTCGCGGCCAAGGGTGTGCATGTCGTCACCGTCAACGATTATCTCGCCAAGCGCGACGCCGAATGGATGAGCCAGATCTACGGCTTCCTCGGCCTCACCACCGGCAACATCGTGCACGGGCTCGACGACGCCCAGCGCAAGGCGGCTTACGACTGCGACGTCACCTACGCCACCAACAACGAGCTCGGCTTCGACTATCTGCGCGACAACATGAAGTATCGCATGGAGGACATGGTCCAGCGCAGCCATGCTTACGCCATCGTCGACGAAGTCGACTCGATCCTGGTGGACGAAGCGCGCACGCCGCTGATCATTTCCGGTCCGCTCGACGACCGCTCCGAGTTCTACAACACCATCGACAGCTATATTCCGGCGCTCGACAAAAGCGACTACGAGGTCGACGAGAAGCAGCGCACGGTGGCGCTGACCGAAGCCGGCATGGAAAAACTCGAGCAGCGCCTGCGCGCCGCCGGTGAATTGAAGGGCGAGTCGCTCTACGACGTCGAGAACGTCTCGGTGGTTCACCACGTCAACCAGGCATTGCGCGCCCATAAGCTGTTCCAGCGCGACAAGGACTACATCGTGCGTAACGGCGAAGTCGTCATCATCGACGAATTCACCGGCCGCATGATGCCGGGCCGCCGCTATTCGGAAGGCCTGCATCAGGCGCTTGAAGCCAAGGAACATCAGCCGATCCAGCCGGAAAACCAGACGCTGGCCTCGATCACCTTCCAGAACTACTTCCGCATGTACGAGAAGCTCTCGGGCATGACCGGCACGGCGCTGACCGAGGCCGACGAGTTCATGGACATCTACAAGCTCGAAGTGCTGGAGGTGCCGACCAACAAGCCGCTGGTGCGCATCGACGACGACGACGAGGTCTATCGCACCACTATCGAGAAATACCGCTCCATTATTACGTTGATCGAGGACTGCAAGAAGCGCGGTCAGCCGGTGCTGGTCGGCACCACCTCGATCGAGAAGTCCGAACAACTCGCCGACATGCTGCGCCAGAACGGCTGGAGGTCGCATGACTTCTCCGATCCGACCGCCTTTGCCGCGCTCTATTCGGGTGACGACACCGCGACCAACAACAAGGACTTCGCGATCCTCAACGCGCGCTATCACGAGCAGGAAGCCTTCATCGTTTCGCAGGCCGGCGTGCCGGGCGCCGTCACCATCGCCACCAACATGGCCGGCCGCGGCACCGA
>CAITJJ010000236.1 GCA_903892675.1 uncultured Hyphomicrobiales bacterium
CCGGCGCAAGCTGTACCGCCGCGCCGCCGGCGTCGAGAGACGGCAATTGACTCATGGTCAAGCCGATACGGCGCGCCCGGATCAACAAAGCCTCCGGCCGCGCCTCCGGGATCAACGCCGACGGGGCCATGACCAGCCTGGTGACCTTGTTTCCGCGGCCGGCCAGATCGGCCACCACACTTTCAAGATCGTCGATATCACCTAGAACCGGGATCGACCGAATCGACTGGCCACGATCGCTCGGCGAGGGCGACAGGATGCCGACCGGCCATATTTTCTTGACCGCACCGCTTTCGATCGAGCGCAACAGAACCTCGGCGTCCGCGGTGCGCCCGACGATCAAGGTCAGCGTCGCGTCGGCGATTCTAACGCGCTGGAGCGTACGGGCGTAATGCACATAGCGATAGGCGATCCGGCCGCCGCCCAGAAAAAACATCTGGAGCACCCAGTACAGCAGGATCGTTACTTTGCCGAAGAAAAATGCGCCGTAGACGTTCGGCGACAACAACACGTAATCCAGCGCCACCAGCGAAACCGCCAGGACGGTTGACGCCTGAAAAATGCTGAACAGGTCGGGGACCGAGGTGAAGCGCCACTTGCTGCGGTGCAGATTGAACGCGAAATAGACCGCCGCCGCGAACAGCAGGAACAACGGCAGAAAGAGCAGCAAGCCCGGAATCTTTGATGCGAGACGGTAGTCCTCGAAGCGAACCGCGAAGGTGCAAACAATCGCCGCTGCCGTGGCGAGGAGATCGTGCAGCACGATGAGGTACTGGCGCGGGGTCAAATCTAACGGTCGTTTCATGTCGCGGGCTTCCGGAACCGGCCGGGGTCAGGCAACAGGCCGGCAGTCGTCGAATGATCGTTGCAGGACATAGGCGGCGTCTATCACGTCCCGGCCATGCCGGCCACTAGAGTCAATGTACCGGAAAATCGCGGCCGGATCTGGTCGCAGTGGTCGCTCAAACGGTCGTCTTTCGGCGCAAATCGGTCAGTGAGACGTCGCCTTTGGCGACGCTTTCAAAATGCGCCAGCGAGCCCTTGGACGCGATTGAGCGGCTGTCGGCGGGCTCCGGCCGCCAGAGCGTGCCGGGCAGGCGCTGCGTCGAGAGATACCAGTCGGCTGGTGTGTCGCCGATGGCGTCGCGGAAGCCGGCGGACCGGGCCGGCTCGTCCAACAGGCCTCGCCATAATTTCACAAATGACTCCGCGGAAATCTCCGGCGTGCGTGTCCCTGCCACGTCGCGCATGGCATTTTGTCCGATCTCGGCGCGGCGGTCCGGTGAGGCCAGCATTGTCCGCAGCAGCGCGGTGCATTCGGCGATGTCGCGGCCAATCAGGCCAGTGACGCCATCGCGAACGATCGCGGCCTCGGCGGGATTGTTCAGCACGATCGCGGTCAGACCCAGCGACATCGCTTCGATCAGGGCATTCTCGGCCGTGCCGTAATGGTCCGGCTGTAGCGGATAGAAGAATATCCCGGCTTCGCTCAGGGCCGCTCGCGGATCGGCGGTCTGTCCGCGCAGCTTGACGCGCTGCGGATGCCGCATGCGCTGCACCCGTACGGCGGCCTCGCCCGATACGTCAGTTCCCCAGATCGAGACACTGATATCGTCGCCTTCGAGTGCGTCGATGGCGTCGAAGAAGCCCGGATGCATCTTTACGAAATCAACGGTCCCGAGATAGGCGATCGTTGGCGTCGCCGCCGCTTCGCGCGCCGCGACATTGGTAAAGCCGAAGCCGCTGTTGATCGTTGCGATCCTGCACGGATGGGCCGTCCGCAGTGCGGC
>CAITJJ010000237.1 GCA_903892675.1 uncultured Hyphomicrobiales bacterium
CGCCTCGGCGCGCTCGATGCGGCCTTCCGGCGCCAAAGTGGTGCCGCCGGCGACGTACCAGAGAATGGCGTTCGATTCGGCGAGGTGTCGATTGGGCGCGACTTCCAGAAGCGGCACCTGGCCGCTCGGATTCATGGCGATGAATTCAGGCGTGCGGCTTTCGCCTTGCAGGATGTCGATCTCGACGCGGCGATACGGAATGCCCAGCCGGGCCAGCGCCAGGCGGACCTTGTAGCTGTTGCCGGATCGTTGCATCGAATAGAGCGTGTACATCCGAGAGCGTCCTTCGCGCGCTTAGTCTAGAGCCATTCCGGCTTTGATGGAATTAAAGCCGGGGCTCTCGTCTTTTGTTTTGTCGTGTTTTCTTCACGCGAACCGGTACCCACTTCGCTCGAAAACGCTCCAACGCAGCGGATAGGGCAGGCAAAGTCCGGCAACAACATGGCCGGTACGCGACAATTTTTTAAAACGTTTCTTATCTGCGACGCATTACGAACGAGACTACCTACACAACGTCGCGTTATGAAAATTTTATTCCGCGGCGATACGATGCGCCCGCGCATATTCCACCAGCGCGTCGTCCTCGACCGGGACAATGGGTGTGAAATCGCGGTGCGCGATGAATTCGGGCCTTGTGAATTTGGTGATGTGGTTGGAGACCGCGCACAAGGTCAGATAGACGATCTTGCGCGGATAGGGAGTGATGTTCGGCGGCGAGGCGTGCACCAGATTGCCGTGAAACATCAGTACCGAGCCGGCCTTGCCGGTCGGCGCGACAATGCCGACGCCGTCGGGACCGGCCGCGTCCTGCGCCAGCTTCGTTACGGTCTCCTTGTCGAGCGTCCATAACGGATAGGACGTCGTCGTGACGTCGTGCCCGGCGGCGAAGACGCCCTGCTTGTGGCTCTTCGGAATGAGCATCAGCGCGCCATTGATCGGCAGCACGTCGTCGAGAAAGATGGCGATGTTCATCGCACGCGGCTCCGGCATGCCGTCGTCGCGCGCCCAGGTGCCGTAATCCTGATGCCATTGCCAGACGTCGCCCTCGAAGGCGGCCTTGGCGTTGAGCTTGAACTGGTGAACGTAAACGCTCTCGCCGAACAATTGCATCAAGGGTTCGACCAGCCGCGGATGGCGCGACATCACCTCGAACACTTTATTGAATTTGTGCGCGGCGAAGGCGGTGCGCGGCGCGCCGCTTTTCTCGCGCCAGACTTCCGGGCGATCGAGCTTGAGAATGTTGTCGGCTTCCGAGCGCAGCAGCGCGATTTCTTCCTCCGAGAAGCAATCGGGAAAGAAGACATAGCCCTGCTCGTCGAAGGCTTTGACCTGGTCGGCGGACAACTTCATGGACGCGCGCTCCCTGCTGAGGTGGCGGCCGTTATTCCGGCTCTGCGTTGCCGGTCATTTTAGGCTTTCATCGGCCAATGCGCCATCGTCTTCGAGGCCGGAGCCAGCGCTCATGGCGCGCTGCAACACGAAAATAAAGGCCAGGATCATGACCGGCGCCGCCAGCGGTACCGATACCGTCTCGGCGACCGAGCGCGCGATCAGCGGCACCAGCCACAATGCCGCCAGCACCAGTTTGTGCCAGGCGCAGAATCCGTCGCGCTTTCCGTCGATGGCGAGGAAGGCGATGGCGGGGGCCAGCAGCATCAGGTCGTAATCGAGGCAGAACGGCGTCGCCAGCAATGTGCCGATCAGCAGGGCCGAGGCCTTGAGGGGATAGCGGGCCGCGCTGCGCCAGAACCAGACCAGCGCGCCGGCAACGCCGAGTGTGACAAGGCTCTGGATGACATAGGCCAAAGCAACGCCGCCGCCCCACAGCCGCACCCAGGCAAAAACGCTTTGCATCTTGAAGAAGCCGACATCGCCCTGTTCGAGCAGCACAGTGCGGGTGAAGGTCATTGATGCGAAGAATGCCGGCCAGACATTCGGACCGAAAGCAACAAAGGTCACCAGCATGAGCGCGGCCACCGTCGCGGCGGCGGCAAAGATGACGCGCCAGCGGCCGGTGGCGATCAGCACCAAGGGAATCATCAGGCCGAATTGCGGCTTGTAGATCATCAGGCCGATCAACATGCCGGCAATGAGCGGCCGGCGATCAAGCAAGGCCAATGCGCCGGCGAACAGAGCGACGGTGAAAAAGCCGTTCTGCCCGTGGCCGAGATTGATGAACACGGCCGGGAAGGCGAGGGCGAGGAGCAGCCAGTCACTCTTAATCCCTCCCCCACCCGACGCGCTACGCGCGTCACCCTCCCCTTTCAGGGGAGGGATTAGAAGAACCGCCCGCATCGCCAGCAGATAGAGAATGAGCGTCGCCACCTGCCAGACAATGAGCGCCGGCACATAGGGAAGGACGGCGAGCGCTCCGGCGACCAGCAGGAACACCGGCGGATATTGAAACGCATAATACTGGGTGGCGGGGCCGAAGATCGCCTGTTCGCGGGCAAAATGGCTGGCCTGGTCGAAAGCCTGTGCCGCCAGCCCATCGCGGACCAGAGTGCCCGCGGCATAGAAGCTGGCAAAGTCGGTGCCCAGCGGCCGGCCATAGCTGTCGTTCGGGCCGTTGGCGCCGGCGGCCAGGAAGACGAGGCCGATCAGCGCGGCGGCGAGGGCGCCAAACGCCACCAGCCTGACCCGCTCGCGGGTCAGGAAGCCACCTGTGCGCAAAAGGGCAATAAATCCGGCCATGGCGGGAAGATACAAGGGGCGGACTTAAGGGAGGGTTAGGTCCATCAACAAGCTTGATCTCAGCATCAATCTTTGCGACTTGCTGTTGCCCAATTGGGCCTTTACGACACCCAAACCGAAGCCTTTCGGACCGATTTTTGGAGCCCCCATGGCCTTTATCGCGGACAGCCTCAAGCGCATCAAGCCGTCACCGACCATCGCGGTGACCGACAAGGCGCGCGCGCTCAAAGCCGCCGGCCGCAACGTCATCGGCCTGGGCGCCGGGGAGCCGGATTTCGACACGCCCGACAACATCAAGGAAGCCGCGATCAAGGCGATCCGCGAGGGCCGCGCGTCGAAGTATACGAATGTCGACGGCATCGCCGAGTTGAAGGAAGCGGTGGCGAAGAAGTTCAAGCGCGAGAACGGGCTCGAGTACAAGACCTCGCAGATCACCGTCGGCACCGGCGGCAAGCAGGTTCTGTACAACGCCTTCATGGCGACGTTGAACCCGGGCGACGAGGTCATCATCCCGGCGCCGTACTGGGTCAGCTATCCCGACATGGTCTATCTCGCCGGCGGCACGCCGGTCGAGGTCGTCTGCACCATGGAGTCGGGCTTCAAGCTGACCGCGGCGCAACTGGACAAAGCGATCACGCCTAGAACTAAGTGGCTGCTGCTCAACTCGCCGTCGAACCCGACCGGCGCCGCCTATACGCGCGCCGAGCTGAAGGCCTTGACCGACGTGCTGATGAAGCACCCGCACGTCTATGTCATGACCGACGACATGTACGAGCATCTGACCTATGACGACTTCGTGTTCACGACGCCGGCGCAGGTCGAGCCCGCGCTCTATCCGCGCACGTTGACGATCAACGGCACGTCGAAGGCCTATTGCATGACTGGCTGGCGCATCGGTTACGCTGGCGGCCCGGTCGAGCTGATCAAGGCGATGGCGATGATCCAGTCGCAATCGACGTCGAACCCGGCGGCGGTGTCGCAATGGGCGGCGGTCGAGGCGCTGAACGGTCCGCAGGACTTCATCGCCAAGCACAATGTCATCTTCAAGGAGCGCCGCGATCTCGTCGTGTCGATGCTCAATCAGGCCAACGGCATCAAGTGCCCGACGCCGGAGGGCGCGTTCTATGTCTATCCGTCCTGCGCCGGCACCATCGGCAAGGCGACGCCGGGCGGCAAGACGCTTTCCAGCGACGAGGACTTCGTTACCGAACTGCTGGAAGCTGAAGGCGTCGCGGTGGTGCAGGGCACGGCCTTTGGCCTCGGACCTGCGTTCCGCATTTCCTACGCGACCAAGACGTCGGACCTGGAAGACGCCTGCACGCGCATCCAGCGGTTTTGCGGGAATCTGAAGTAGGCTTTGTCGTCCCCGTTATCTCAAGTCGGCTATAGCCGACTTGAGCAACCCAATTGCCGACATCGGGTAAACCCGATGTTGGTGGGGACGACAGCCGAGTGGGCGAATCGCTCTTCCATTCGCTATGGTCGCCGTATGATTCGTCCCGCCCTTGCTGCCCTCGCGCTCTTCGCCGCCCTGCTGACGCCCGCCGCCGCGCAGGAGCGCGTCACAGTGGGCACCACGCGCAGCATTGCCAATGCTGTTCTTTTCCTCGGCGTCGAGCAGGGCCACTTCAAGGCCGAGGGCCTCGACGTCGAGATGACCGCCTATGCCTCCGACCAGGACGTGGTCGAGGCGCTGGCCGCCGGCGCCGTCGATCTCGGTCTCGCTGGTTTCACCGCGACGGCGTTCACGCTGGCCGGCGCCGGCACGATCAAAGCGGTCGCCGCGCAGGTCCGCGAGAAGACCGATTATGAAGGCAACGACATCCTCGTCTCGAATTTCGCTTTCGAGCGCGGCGTCCGCAAATTCGAAAATCTCGCGGGCGTGTCGTTCGCCACCTACCGGCTCGGCACCGCGATGCACTATCAGCTTGGCCAGATCGCGCGCTTGAAGCAGTTCGATTTGCGCAGCGTCACCTTGAAGCCGCAGGGCTCGCTCGCCGATGTCGCGCGCGCAATTGCCACCGGCGCCGCCGACGCCGCCATTCTACCCGGTACCGAGGCCCGCGCGCTGCTCACCGCCAATCAGGCGCGGCTGCTCGGCTGGTATTCGGAAGTCGACCAGACGCAGCTCGGCGCGTTGTTCGTCTCGAGCAAGGCGAGCGAAGCGCGGCGCGAGACGCTGGAAAAATTCGTACGCGGCTATCGCCGTGCCGCGACCGACTATGCGGCTGTCTTTCTGCATAACGATCGCTTCGGCAAGCGCGTCACCAATGCCAAGACGCGGGAAATGTCGGCCAAGATTGCGCGCTATGTATTTCCCGGCCGGCCGGTGGATGCGGCCGGCGCCACGGTCGAAGCCGGCATTTACAACATGGAGCCGCAGGCGCGGCTCGATCTCGCCGACATTGCGCGGCAGGTCGCCTGGTACCAGTCGCAGGCGCTGGTCGCCAAGGACGTCGAGGCGCGGCTGATTGTGGATTCGAGTTTTAGATAATTTCGCGGTGCACTCTGCCGTTTTGGCAGGAAATGCGACCGTCTTGCGGCTTGCCAGCCCAGCCAAGGCCTGAAACGATACCGATGCGGGCCGGGTAACATTGGTCCAACTCCCGGCCGAATTGGGAGGATACAAAATGGGACAGAACGGCAAGAGTCCCGACAAGAAGAGTCCAGCGGCGATAAGTTCGAAGGGTCCCCGGTGCATCGCACTGGTGGGCCCGTTCCAGAGCGGCAAGACGACGCTGCTAGAGGCGATCCTTGCGCGAACCGGCGCAATTCCGCGCCAGGGCACGGTTGAGACCGGCACCACCGTCGGCGACGCTTCCAGGGAAGCGCGCCATCACAAGATGAGCGTCGAGGCGTCCTTCGCCACCACCCAGTTCATGGGCGACAGCTATACTTTCATCGATTGTCCCGGTTCGATCGAATTCATTCACGACATACGCTGCGTGCTGCCGGCGGTCGATGCCGCGGTCGTCGTCTGCGAGGCGGACGAAAAGAAAGTGCCGCAGCTGCAATTGATATTGCGCGAACTCGAAGACCAGAACATTCCGCATTTCCTGTTTCTCAACAAGATCGACAAGGCCAACAAGCGCGTGCGCGAGACCGTCAAGCTGCTGCAGCCGGCTTCGCGCATTCCGCTGCTGCTGCGCCAGATTCCGATCTGGAACGGCACCATCGTCTCCGGCTTTGTCGATCTCGCGCTCGAGCGCGCCCATGTCTACAAGGAGCACGCGGCGTCCGAAGTGATCGAACTGGCCGGCGAAAATCGCGATCGCGAGAAGGAAGCGCGCTTCACCATGCTGGAGACTTTGGCCGATCACGACGACGAATTGCTCGAACAGCTGCTCGGCGACATGGAGCCGCCGCGTGACAAGGTGTTCGACGATCTGGCCAAGGAATTGCGCGAGGGCGTCGTCTGTCCGGTGTTGATCGGCTGCGCGACTCGCTCGAACGGCGTGCTGCGGCTGATGAAGGCGCTGCGTCACGAAGCGCCGACGATCGTTGAAACCGCGCAACGGCTCGGCATCAAAGCGGGCTATGATGCGGCGGCTTTGGTGCTCAAGACCTATCACACGCCGCACGGCGGCAAGATGTCGATGGTCCGGTTGCTGACCGGCGAAGCTGGCGACGGCACGACGTTTCTCACGCCAAACTCGGAAGCCGGCCGCGTCGCTGGCGTGTTCACCGCGATGGGCGCCACTTTCAACAAGCGGGCGCAAGCAGTGACGGGCGATACGGTTGCCTTCGGCAAACTCGACGGCGCCAAAACCGGCCACACATTGTCTTCGGGACGCCAGGCGCGCGGCGCGATGGCGACGGTCAAGCCCTATACGCCGGTGCTGGCGATCGCGGTGCAGGCCAAGGAGCGCAAGGACGACGTCAAGCTCGGCCAGGCCTTCGTCAAGCTGACCGACGAAGACCCGTCGCTGCGCGTCGATCACAATGCCGAAAGCCACGAGATGGTGATCTGGGGCCAGGGCGAGATGCATCTGCGCGTCGTCACCGAGCGCCTCGGCGAACGCTTCCAGGTGCCGGTGCTGACGCGGCCGCCGAGCGTCGGCTACCGCGAGACCATCCGCAAGCCGATCAGCATTCGCGGCCGGCACAAGAAACAGTCCGGCGGTCACGGCGCCTTCGGCGATGTGGTCGTCGAGATCCGGCCGCTGCCACGCTCGTCGGGCTTCAAGTTCGAGGACAAGATCACTGGCGGCGTGGTGCCGCGCAATTACATTCCGGCGGTGGAGGAGGGCGTCATCGACGCGCTTAAAGCCGGGCCGCTCGGATTTCCGGTGGTCGATGTCGCAGTGGCGCTGACCGACGGCTCCTATCATACGGTCGATTCCTCCGACATGGCGTTCCGCACCGCCGGCCGCATCGCCATCGTCGACGGTCTGCCGCAGTGCGAACCCGTGCTGCTCGAGCCGATCCATCTGGTCGAGATCGTCTGCCCGAACGACGCGACCGCGCGCATGAACGCGATCCTGTCGGGGCGGCGCGGCCATATCCTCGGTTTCGACACGCGCGAGGGCTGGGATGGCTGGGACATTGTACGGGCGCAGATGCCGGAATCCGAGATTGGCGACCTCATTATCGAGGTGCGCTCGGCGACTGCCGGGGTCGGCTCGTTCACGTTCAAGTTTGATCATATGGCCGAACTGACCGGGCGCACGGCCGACCAGATCGTGGCGGCGAGACGGGCAGCGGAGTGATGACTGTCGTCCCCGCGAAGGCGGGGACCCATACGCCGTGTTGGTGGCTTAGGGCAATGTGGGCGGCGCTTTGCCTGTAATGCTTCGATTCCTCGCAAAGGTTGGGGTTATGGGTCCCCGCCATAGGCGGAGCGAAGCGACGCCGTCCTTTGGACGGCTATGCGCGGGGACGACGATGCACAACCATCCGTGACTTGCCTGTTACCGGCCGTCGCCGTACCTCTTGGGCCATGAATTCCAAGAGGGTGACCCGATGAACATCATTCGCCGCCGCGGCTGGGACATTCCCGAAAGCCAGCTCACGCCCGAACATCTCGCCTTCAACCGGCGCAAGCTGCTAATCGGCGGCACGGCGGCCGTGGCCATGGGGACGGCGCTGTCGCCGGTGGCGGCGCAGGCGCAGCGCGTCACCGACCTGGCCAATATGCCGGACCCGACCGCCGACCTCTATCCGGCCAAGCTCAACGCCAAATACAAACTCGACCGGCCGATCACCGACGAGAAGGTCAACGGCAACTACAATAATTTCTACGAATTCGGCGAACAGAAGACCATCGCCAGCGCGGCGCAGGCCCTCAACACGCGGCCGTGGACGATCAAGATTGACGGCATGGTGGAAAAGCCGTTCGAGATCGGCATCGACGACCTCATCCGCAAGATGGGCATCGAGGAGCGCACCTATCGTCACCGCTGCGTCGAAGCCTGGAGCATGGCGATTGCCTGGAGCGGCTTTCCGCTGGCCAAGCTTGTCGAACTGGCCAAGCCGCTCGGCTCGGCAAAATATTTGCAGATGAAGACCTTCATGGATACGAAGGTCGCCTTCGGCCAGAAGAAGAGCTGGTATCCTTGGCCCTATACCGAAGGACTGACGATGGCCGAAGCGACCAACGAACTCGCCTTCCTCGCCACCGGCGCCTATGGCCATCCGATCGCCAAGCAGCATGGCGCGCCGATCCGTCTGGCGGTGCCGTGGAAATACGGCTTCAAGTCGGTGAAGTCGATCA
>CAITJJ010000238.1 GCA_903892675.1 uncultured Hyphomicrobiales bacterium
CCAGTTCAGGCACCTCACCGGCTTCAAATTCTCCGCCATCATACGGGTTTACGAAAACCCGAACGAGTCCAGATAGCGCCGACCGCAACCCCGCGATCTCATTGGCGGCTTCCTCGATGTTGGTGGCGACGCCCTTGGAAAATGTTGCCTCGCATCTTGTGGCGTCGAAGCGGAGCCGTTGGACTAGACTGATCGACATGGGCGGGCCTTTATTGACAATCTTGCGGGTTAAGTTTCAGGCGCACCATTAAGCGCAATAATTTGCCTACCGACCCCGGCACGCGGGCATCACCAGCAACCCATTTGCGAACGGTGCGCTCGTCCACCCCCAAGAACTTCCCGGCCCCCCTTTGGGAGAGGCCGAGACGTTCGAGGGCGTCGGCGTATTGCTTGGGGGTCATTAGTGGCCCGACCCGTTGCAGGCGAAGCAGACGCCCGCTTTTATGTGCGAATAATAAGAGATACGGCCTTCGCCACCGCAGCGAACGCAAGAGGTATTGGCAGGAGTGGCTCCCTTCGCAGCGGGCACATCTACAGGGGCAGAGGCATCTTCGGTGAACAGTGCTACCAGCCAGTCATTGTTCCCTGCGTTGGTCATTCGCTTGCTCCATTTCGATGACTAGACACTAGGCCCAAACACCCTATAGGGTCAATAGCCCTATTATCACGAAATGTTACAACTGGCATCTATAGATAACCGGCTATCGGCTTTAGCAATTCGACGGCCTTAGCCAAATCATCCGCTGCGCCGTAGATGGCGTTCTCGTCATCCTCTGACCCGACGAAATCGTTAGTGCGGTCATTGTGCCGAAAGTTTTTGCGGACCCCCAATGCGCCAAGCGCATCCTCGACAAGCTGCAAGGCCGCCTCGGCGGCGAGCTTCTGCTTGTTTAGATCGGCCTCGTAGCTGTCAATCAGATCATTAAATGCCGGGGCTAGTGCGCTCATGGTGCGGGCGTCCTCTAACAATGGGCGTTAATTTCTGACCCTCATATACGCCCTTGCTATTGACTTGTCCAGACCCAAATCGTATTATCCGCACGATGGCAAAAACAGCCCCAATTATCCATTGTCGCGCCTACGTCAACCCGCTGCCCGGTTACTCGGAAGCGGAGCAACGCGCCGACATTCTGAAAAGCGGGCCGGTCAGTGAGTGGTACGTCGAGAGCCAGCGCATAACCCGCGCCGACTTCATCAAGCATCTACGGGCCGGGGATCGCGCCGTGGTCGCCAACTTTGCCTGTCTCGCCAAGCCTCACGGCAGGATCGACAGCCGGTTGGCTGACCTGCTGGAAGCGGCTGGCGACATTCGGGCCAAGGGCTGCATCCTGCTGGCGCAGACCGATCTATGGGTCAGCAAGGCGTCATTGGCGGCGGCTCGCGCCTTCCTGCTCAAAGAGCGCAACGTCAAGAATGGGTCGGCCAAGAAGATCAATCTAACCGACGCCCAAGTTAAGCGGGTGTTGGAAGTCTGCGACAGCAAGCGATACAAGAACGACAATCAACGCCTTACCGCCCTCAAAAAAGAGGGCATCACCATTGGCCGCACGTTCATGGTTACGACTGTGCCGGTCATTGCCCGCGAGCGCGGGATAACGATTTAGGAGCGACTTTGAGCCGGATCGAAACCATAGGCGACGCGACGTTGTACCTGGGCGATTGCAGGGAGATATTGCCTACGCTTGGCAAAGTGGATGCCCTTGTGACCGACCCGCCGTATGGGTTGGGCGACTGGAATAACCGCGGCTCAAACGCCGGTGGCCCGTTTGATAGTGAAGTGACGCAGGCGTGGGACAAGCCAATCACCGCAGAACACATTGCTTTGATGCGGGCGGCTTCCAAGCACCAGATCATTTGGGGCGGAAATTATTTCGGGGATTTGCTGCCGCGCACCAAACAAATGTTTGTTTGGAACAAACTTATCCGTGGGATGCACTTCAATGATTGCGAGATTGCGTGGTGTTCGCAATTTCGTGAGGCTTGCCGCGTATTTGATTATTCTCCCGCGTCGGCTGAAAAAAAGGAACACCCCACACAAAAACCGCTTGCGCTGATGCGGTGGTGCATTTCCAAAATACCGAATTGCGAAAGCGTTATAGACCCGTTCATGGGCAGCGGCACGACCGGCGTTGCCGCTGTTAATCTTGGTCATAGATTTACAGGGATAGAAATTGACCCCGGCTATTTCGATATAGCTTGCCGCCGTATTGATGACGCGACCAAGCGTCCCGATATGTTTGTGCAGCTAGAGAAACGCGCCGCCGAAATTCAGGATGCTCTCGATTTACCAGTGTCAAAATAGGAGCAAAAATGGAATTACCGCCGACAGCAGGCTTTCCGTCAGGGGTTGACGTAGAAACGCAATTTAATATCCGCCAGTACGTTGAAAACGCGCTGGTAGCGAAGGGCGCGAAGATTACGGGCAAGGGAGTCGGTGTTGGCGGTTGCGATCTTGATTTTGAGGTTGAAGGATTTCCCTTCAATGTTTGGATTAAACACCGCGAGAAATAGGAGCAATTATGAAATTTGATCGTCCCTGTCACGGTGGCCCATGCACCGAGAAAGGTATGGCGGAGCCTGGCTTTTGCAAATGCAAAGAAGCTGAGGATGAGATTGTGCGGCTGCGGACGGCGCTGAGACACTACGCCAAGGAACGCGGCATCTTCGGCACAGTGGCCCGCGAAGCTTTGAAGGAACAGTGAACGGAATCACTTCCGGCGGTTCTGGATCTTCTGCGTGCCCTTAGCCGGCCATCGATTGGCGCTTTGAATCGGCCTGCTCGGTCGCTTCGGTTTTGCGGCGCGCTGTGTCTTTCGTTTGGTCGTCTTTGGCGCCGCGCCAGCCTCAAATTCTGCATATAGGTCGGCAGCAATCTTGAACGGGTCTAGGCCGAGACGGTTCCAGAATGCCTTCTCCCCGACGACGTGCTGGGATTCATGGTCGTTGAGGTGGCAGCGATCGCACAGGG
>CAITJJ010000239.1 GCA_903892675.1 uncultured Hyphomicrobiales bacterium
ACTTATCCTGGGGGTAAAGTTCACTAACGGGTTGGAGGTCATCGCCAAGGCGAGCGACCTTCAGGACGAAACCGCCGCCTAAAAGATCAGGCCGTCACCAACTTTAGGCGATAGCTCTCCGGCCGCGTCAGGCGGATGCAACGATCAATCTGCGTCCCTATGAAGAGCTCAAGCTCGACGGTGTCCCGCTTGCCCTCAATGCCGCGCGCCGATCATTGGCTATCAGTGCAGAAGAGGAAGGCGTATCGCCGTTTCTCGGGGAAACTTACGAGCCGATCCTGCGCTCTTGCCAATCGCAGATCGACGCCGAGGGGCGGTACTTGCCTGATATTGACGGGCTCGAACCGACATCCGCCGTTCCGGCTGCGTCGGCACAACTCACAGTCTCGGACCGCTGGGTTATTTTCGCGCGCAAGCGAAACGACAATTTTCTTCTTAAGGACATCGAGAACCTTCAAAAGTCAGTAGAAGAATCAAAAGAAAATTTACCCGGACCGGCGAAAACGCTTGTTTGTGGCCCCGAAGATAACGGACCAATAATCTGGCAACCGCTGCCGGGCAATATGGGAGGCACGGCTGGGCAAGCCGGGGCGGAAGAACCAGAGTCTCCGCTTGGTGATCTCTTTTTTCCGAAGCCATATAATAATGAGCAGGTAGATATCGTTCGCCGTTTGGAAAAAGCCGACGGCGTGGTCGTTCAAGGGCCACCCGGCACTGGGAAAACACATACGATCTCGAACATCATTTGCCACTATCTGGCAACGGGGCGTCGCGTGCTTGTTGTGTCACACGGCGAGGCCGCCCTTTCGGTATTGCGTGACAAGCTGCCAGAAGAGGTGCGGGACCTCTCCATAAGCATCACAACATCAGAGCGTGAAGGACTTAAGCAGCTCGAAGGTGCCATCCGCCTTTTGCAGTCAATCGTGCAAACGCTTCGGCCGGGCGACCAGTCGCGCAAGATCAGGGATGTGGAGAGTGAGATTATCGGGATGCGGAAACGCATTGCCGCGATCGATGTAGAAGTTGAGAATGCAGCGCGTATGCAGCTCTCTGAAGTGAAAGGCCGCGATGTGCTGCCTGCGCAGCTTGCTAAGGCGGTCGTCGCGTCGCGCGAGGCATGCAACTGGTTTACCGATCGGCCTAGGTCTTTTCTGTCCGAAACGTCCATCCAGCCATCGGACCTTGATGAGTTGCGGCGGGCTCGCCTGTCGCTCGGTGCACGCCTCGAACATCTCCATGCCGTCCTTCCCGCGGTTGCCGAATTGCCGTCGTCCGCCGCGCTTGCCCAGTTCCACATCGATATTGTGCGCGCTGATGAGCACGCCGCAAGTGCCGGGTCGGATCCAACCTTTACGCCGCGGATCACTTCGCTCGAAGGCGTCGCAACTGCCGAACGGGCTGCGGAGGCTCTAGACACCCTTGTCGACATAACGCGCCATTTCGACGGTTATCCTTGGCTGCGTTCTTTTGTGGTTGCCGAAACATCGCCGCAGAATGCGGCGCTCGCGCCCGCACTCGAAGCGCTTCTCGAGGATGGCATCAGCATTCTTGAGAAATACCAAGCGTTTGTTCAGCAGCCTGTCGTGGTGCCCGATGCCGCGCTACAGTCTCTAGAGTTCGCCGCGATCTTGTCGAAACTTGCAGAAGGCCAATCGGCCTTCGGGATCTTTGCCTTTTCTGAAAGGAAGTTGAAACCAGTCGTCGAAGATGTCCGAGTACTGGGGCGCAAGCCGCAATCAACACAAGAATGGGGTCATGTTCGTGCCTTCGTGCAGTGGCGAGGCCGGGTTTCAGAGCTAAATACTCGTTGGAACGTCATTGCCGCCGATCTCGGCCTCGATACAGCACAGCCACTCTCGCTCCGGCAGCTCTCGGGTCTCACCGCAGCCTTGCAAGCCACCTTGGTCATGGCACCACAGACGCGCCAACACCTGGATCATTGTCTACAGCAGATACTTGCCAAAGCAACGGGAGCTTTATGGCCTGATGCGGAGCGAATGGGTCGGCTACGTGACTGCCTGCGAAATGCCGCCGCAGCGACGCGCCTCTCGGCATCGCGCGCGGAAGTCGCCCGGGTCGTGGCCCTGTTCGGCGAGCGTGGTGGAAAAATAGGAACATTGGCGAAGAATTTTCTTACCGAAGCCGTAGGGCGCGCAGGGGTGCACCCAGACCGGGTCGAGGCAGCGTGGCATTCCGTTCTATCGGCGGTCGATGATGTCGCGCAACATCGGTCCGACCTCAATTGTGTATTAGACATAACCGCGCGTCTTGAGCGCGAGGGCGTCCCGGCCTGGGCTGAGCGCCTCAAGCGTGATTCGGCGCTCCACGGCAGTGACCCCGCCATCCCGGCGAACTGGATGGAGGCGTGGGATTGGGCTGCGTCTGAGCGATATCTTGGCCATATTGATCAGCGAGAAGCAATCCGCGCACTTGCCGATGAACGCGCCTCGCTTGACGAAGCAGTCGCGAAATCCTTTGAACGTCTTGTACGCGAGCGTACCTTCTACGCGCTGGCCCAAAACATGACGGGCCCCGTGCGGTCAGCTTTGATGATGTTTGCGACCGCGCTTCGCCGCATTGGCGGCGGCACCGGGGCAGGAGCGGCGCGCCACCGCCGCGCCGCCCGGTGCAAAATCGCTTGCAATATTGACCCCCTGAGGGGTCGTTTCGCGTCCAATTCCGACCCCCTCTGACGTGATGTGTCAGCGTCCTTCCTTTTGGCCTTGGCGGCTGGGAAGGGCTGTCGGGGATGATTGGCGTGGACAAG
>CAITJJ010000240.1 GCA_903892675.1 uncultured Hyphomicrobiales bacterium
AGATTTCCTTGGCGATGGTGCGGATCTTTTCGAACAGCGGCATTTCGTCGGGATACAGGAGCTTAAGGTTGGCCTTGCCTTCGTCGCAAATCTTGACGACGGCCTTGGCAACGTCCGCCGCGCCCTCGCCACCCAGCGCCCAGTGGTCTGCCATCAGCGCCTCGACGCCGAGCGCCTTGCACTTTTCCTTGACCAGATTCATTTCGGCGTCGGTGTCGGCCGAAAAGCGGTTGATCGAGACCACCGCCGGCAGGCCGAACTTCTTGATGTTCTCGACGTGGCGCTGAAGGTTCGACATGCCGGCTTCGAGCGCCTTCAGGTCTTCCTTCTTCAGGTCTTCTTTCTTGACGCCGCCGTGCATCTTCAGCGCGCGGATGGTGGCGACAATGACGACGCAGGACGGCTCGAGGCCGGCCTTGCGGCACTTGATGTCGAGGAATTTCTCGGCGCCGAGGTCAGCGCCGAAGCCGGCTTCGGTGACGACATAATCGGCGAGCTTCAACGCGGTCGAGGTGGCGACCACCGAATTGCAGCCATGCGCGATGTTGGCGAAGGGGCCGCCATGAATGAAGGCGGGCGTGCCTTCCAAAGTCTGCACCAGGTTCGGCGCGATCGCTTCCTTCAACAGCGCGGTCATCGCGCCGTGGGCTTTCAATTCCCTGGCACGCACCGGCTTACGCTCGCGCGTATAGGCGACGATGATGTTGCCGAGGCGCTCCTTCAGATCGTCGAGGTCCTTGGCGAGACAGAAGATCGCCATGACTTCCGACGCCACGGTGATATCGAAGCCGGCTTCGCGCGGATAGCCGTTGGCGACGCCGCCGAGCGAACAGACGATTTCGCGCAGCGCGCGGTCGTTCATGTCCATGACGCGGCGCCAGACGACGCGGCGGCTATCGATGCCGAGCGCATTGCCCCAATAGATGTGGTTGTCGATCAAGGCCGACAAAAGATTGTGCGCCGAGGTGATGGCGTGGAAGTCGCCGGTGAAGTGCAGGTTGATGTCTTCCATCGGAATGACCTGGGCGTAACCGCCGCCGGCGGCGCCACCCTTCATACCGAAGGACGGCCCGAGCGACGGCTCGCGCAGGCAGCAGATCGCCTTCTTGCCGATGTGGTTCAGCGCGTCGGTGAGGCCGACCGTGGTCGTGGTCTTGCCTTCGCCGGCCGGCGTCGGCGAGATCGCCGTCACCAGGATCAGCTTGCCGTTCGGTTTGTCTTTAAGCGACTTGACGAAATCCATCGACACCTTGGCCTTGTAATGGCCGTACGGGTCGAGATTTTCGGCAGCGACGCCGAGCTTGTCCCTGGCGACGTCAAGGATGCGGCGTTTGGTGGCGGTTTGCGAAATTTCGATGTCGGACTTCGGCGATTGGTGCTGCGAGGCGGGCATTTGTGCGTTTCCAATATTTGGTACGGTGAACCGGCGATTTTTCTTGTCGCGTTTAAGAGAAGCGGGTCTTCGGCGCGAGATTGGCGGACGCGGCCCATTCGCCGGCGCTCATCTTCTTGCCTTCGGGCGGCTGCAAGCGGGTGATCTTGAAGCGACCATCGGCGCAGACGACGGTGATGCTGTCGGCATCGGACGCGACGATTTCGCCGAGCTTGCCGGCAATGCCTTTGGGGTCCTTCGCCGGCAGCGGCTTGGCGTCGAAAATCTTGATGGTCTTGCCGTCGAGCACGGTCCAGGCGCCGGGCGCCGGATTGCAGCCGCGGATCAGACGGTCGATCTGCTCCCACGGCTTGCCCCAGTCGATCTTGGCGTTGTCGGCCTTGCACATGCCTTCATAGGTCGCCTTCGACTCGTCCTGCTTGATCTTCGGCGCCTTGCCAGCCTTGACCAGATCGACGCCTTCGAGCATCGCCTCGACGCCCATCGGGAACAGGCGGTCGAAGTAAACGGTGCCGAGAGTGTCGTCCGGGCCGATTGGCGTTTTGCGCGTCGTCAGGATGTCGCCGGTGTCCAAGCCGTTGTCGGGCCAGAAGATCGACAGGCCGGCTTCCTTCTCGCCCTTGATGATCTGCCAGTTGATCGCCGACGCGCCGCGATAGGCCGGCAGCAATGACGGGTGATACTGGATCGAGCCATGCGTCGGCGCGTTGAGGAATTCCTCCGGCACGAACAAAGTGACGAAGGCCATGACTTGAAGATCGGGCTTGAGCGCCTTGAATTCTTCCAGCACTTCCGGAGTCTTGTAGGACGCCGGCTGCAAGACCTTGAGGCCGGCGGCGAGCGCCGCTTCCTTCAACGGGTCGATCTTGGCGCCCTCTTTCTCCGGCGCGACATAGACGGCGACGACGTCATCGCCGCGCTTGAGCAGCGCTTCGAGAACGGCTTTGCCGAAGGCCTGCTGGCCGTGGACGACGATACGCATGAAATATCTCCCCGAATTATTTCTCTGTCGCCCCCGCGAAAGCGGGGGCCCATAGCCACCGCCGCGGGTTATGGGTCCCCGCCTTCGCGGGGACGACAATAATTACGCCGCCTTCTCTTTCTTCTCCGGCGCGCTGAGCGCACCGGAATTCTTGATCTCGGCGACTTCAGACGCCTTGAAGCCGAGCACCTTGGTCAGGATCTCGTCGGTGTGTTCGCCGAGAAGCGGCGAGCGCTCCACCTCGGTGATCGAATCCGACATCTTGATCGGATTGCCGACCGAGAGATATTTGCCGCGCACCGGGTGATCGACTTCGACCACCGTGCCGGTGTCGCGCAGCGACTTCTCGTCGGCGATTTCCTTCATTGACAGGATCGGACCGACCGGAATGTCGACGGCGTTGCAGGCGTTCATGACCTCGAACTTGGTCATCGTCAGGGTCCATTCCTCGATGCGGGCGAAGATCTGGTTGAGCTTCGGCAGCCGCGCGCGCGGCGTTGCGAATTCCGGGTCGGTCTTCCAGGTCGGCTCGCCGATCAGATCGCAGATCGGGCCCCAGACCGGCGCCTGGGTGATGAAGTAGATGTAGGCGTTCGGGTCTTCCGGCGCGCCCTTGCACTTGAGGATGCGGCCCGGCTGGCCGCCACCCGAGTCGTTTCCGGCGCGCGGCGTTGCGTCGCCGAACGGAATGCCTTCGCCGTACTGCGAGTATTCGGTGAGCGGGCCATGCTTGAGGCGCTGCTGGTCGCGCAGCTTGACGCGCGCCAGATTCAAGACGCCGTCCTGCATGGCGCAGAGCACTTTCTGGCCGCGGCCGGTGCGGATGCGCTGATACAGCGCCGAGACGATGCCGAGCGCGAGATGCAGGCCGGTGCCTGAGTCGCCGATCTGCGCGCCGGTGACCAAAGGCGGGCCGTCGCGGAAGCCGGTGGTCGAGGCCGAGCCGCCGGCGCACTGGGCGACGTTCTCATAGACCTTGCAGTCCTCGTAGGGACCGGGGCCGAAGCCCTTGACCGAGGCGACGATCATGCGCGGGTTGAGCTTGTGGATGTACTCCCAGGTCAGGCCCATGCGGTCGAGCGCGCCGGGCGCGAAGTTCTCGACCAGCACGTCGCACGACTTGATCAGCGCGTTGAGCACGCGCATGCCCTGCGGGTGCTTGCTGTCGATGGTGATCGAACGCTTGTTGTGGTTGAGCATGGTGAAGTAGAGCGAATCCGCGCCCTTCACGTCGACCAATTGGCCGCGCGTGATGTCGCCGACGCCGGGACGCTCGACCTTGATGACGTCGGCGCCGAACCAGGCCAGCAACTGCGTGCAGGTCGGACCCGACTGCACATGCGTGAAGTCGAGAATGCGCACGCCGGTGAGCGCCTTGCCGTCCATGCCGAAGGGCTTCTTCGACACGCGCGGCGCGCCGTTGCCGCTCTTGGCGGCGGGCTTTGCGGAAGCCTTCACCGACTTGCGGGCGGGCTTCTTCGCCGATTTCGCTTTGGCTTTCGCCTTTTTCTGCTTTTTGGCCATCACTGGTCCTCCACTATCTTCTTCAACTTGCTCTGCGGGTTCAGGTTGCCGATGCGGCCGGACTCTGAGCCGGCGGCCGGATCGAGCACCGCGTTGATGAGGGTCGGCTTGCCGGAATCCATCGCCGCGTTGACGGCGCGCTTGAGTTCGTCCGGCGAGGTGGCGTTGACGCCGACGCCGCCGAAAGCCTCCATCATCTTGTCGTAGCGCGCGCCCTTGACGAACACGGTCGGCGCCGGGTCGCCGCTGCCCGACGTATTGACGTCGGTGCCGCGATAGATGCCGTCATTGTTGAATATGACGATGCAGACCGGCAGCTTGTAACGGCAGATGGTTTCGACTTCCATGCCGGAAAAGCCGAACGCCGAGTCGCCCTCGACGCAGAGCACCGGCTTGCCGGTCTCGATCGCGGCGGCGATGGCGTAACCCATGCCGATGCCCATGATGCCCCAGGTGCCGACATCGATGCGCTTGCGCGGCTGGTACATGTCGATGATGCCCCGCGCGAGATCGAGCGTATTGGCGCCTTCGTTGACCAGGATGGCGTCGGGACGCTCCTTGACGATGGTGCGCAGCACGCCGAGCGCGCCGTGATAATCCATCGGCACGTTGTTGTTCATCAGCTTCGGCGCCATCTTGGCGACGTTGTCGTCACGCTTGGTCTTGACCGCGCCGACCCAGTCGGCGGCCGCCGCCGGCCACTTGGCATCCATGCCATTCAGCAGCGCCGTGACGCAGGAACCGATATCGCCGACCACGGGCGCGACGATCTCGACGTTCGAATCCATTTCCTTCGGCTCGATATCGATCTGGATGAACTTCTTGGGTGCATCACCCCAGCCCTTGCCCTTGCCGTGCGACAGCAGCCAGTTGAGCCGCGCGCCGATCAGGAGCACAACGTCGGCATCCTTCAGCACGGTCGAACGCGCGGCGCCGGCGCATTGCGGATGGGTGTCGGGCAACAGGCCCTTGGCCATGCTCATCGGCAGGAATGGAGCGCCGGTCTTTTCGACGAAAGCGCGGACCGCGTCGTCGGCCTGCGCGTAAGCCGCGCCCTTGCCGAGAATGATCAGCGGCTTTTTCGCCGACTTGAGCACCTCAAGCGCGCGCTTGATCGAATCCGGCGACGGGATCTGCGCCGGCGCGGCATCGATGACTTTCACCAACGATTTCTTGCCGGCGTCGGCATTCATCACCTGGCCGAACAATTTGGCCGGCAGATCGAGATAGACGCCGCCGGGGCGGCCCGACACCGCGGCGCGGATGGCGCGGGCGACACCGATGCCGATATCGGCGGCGTGCAGCACGCGGAACGCCGCCTTGCAAAGCGGCTTGGCGATGGCGAGCTGGTCCATTTCCTCATAGTCGCCC
>CAITJJ010000241.1 GCA_903892675.1 uncultured Hyphomicrobiales bacterium
ATTCAATCCATGACTGCGGTCTTTCGTTCCATCCCGATACCTTTGGCGCTGCCGCGTCCGCGGCGAGTGGAACAATTCCACAGGCCGCGTGTTGTCTTGTGCGACCGGCCCTCAGTGGCCGGCATACCCAACAATTGGAGCGTCCATGCAGGTTAAATTCACGGCTCGGATTATTGGCTCGGCACTTCTGCTCGCCGCGCTGGCGAGTCCAATGAACGCGCAGGCGCAAGGAACGATCCAGGGCGCCGAACGCGGCGCCGCGCAAGGCAGTCGCGACGCGGGCCCGGTCGGCGCCGTTGTCGGCGGCACGCTCGGCGCCGTTGCCGGCACGGTCGGCGGCATTCTCGGCGTGCAGGATCGTCCGCGCTTCCGCACTTACGTCGTCGAACAGCGCGTGCCGTCTTACACCTACGACAGCGACGTCCGTGTCGGCGCAGTGCTGCCGGAAGCCGGCGTGACCTATTACGAGATGCCGGCCGAATATAACGCGCCCAACTATCGCTACACCTACGTCAATCAGCGGCCCGTCATCGTCGACCCGCGCACGCGAACCATCGTGCAAGTCGTCGAATAACCAGTCGTCGAGTAGCAAGTCGTCGAATAAAAATCGCTCGACGAGCATTCACCCGTTAACCGCAGGAACCTTGCCATGATGAAATTTATCACCCTCGCCGCCGTCGCGGCTCTGACTATGACTGTTGCGATCGCGCCGAAGCCGGCGCAGGCCGAAAACGGCCAGATCGCCGCCGGCGTCATCGGCGGCCTCGCCGTCGGCGCCATCGTCGGCTCGCAGGTCAATCGCAACGACGGCTACTATCGCGAGCCCCGTTACGTCCGCCAGTGCTATGTCGAACGCCGCGATTACGAGGATCGCTACGGCCGTCTGCACGTCCGCAATGTGCGCGTCTGTAACTGATCCGCGTCATCTGTGAGAAACGAAAATCCCGGCCAACATGGCCGGGATTTTTGCGTTGAGCGCCATGGCGTGAATGAATTGGCTAGGCTTTGGCGTTTGCAAACAGCGTAGCCGGACCGGCGCGGCGCTGTGCCAGGTTCGGCGCATAGAGCCCGCGCCGCTCCGGCACTGGCTTGAACGCATCGGTCAGCCCGACCACGGTTTCGGCCGCGCCCAGCACCAGATAGCCGTCGTCCGGAATCTGCCTGGCCATGCGGTTGAACACGCCGATCTTGGTCTCCTGGTCGAAATAAATCAGCACGTTGCGGCAGAACACGACGTCGAAGGTTCCGAGAGGCGAAAAGTCGTTGAGCAGATTGAGCGTACGGAACTGCACCATGGCGCGGAGTTCGGGCGCGAGCCGCCAGCTGTCGCCTTCCTGCGTGAAATATTTCAGCAGTTGCTGGATCGGCAACCCGCGCTGCACTTCAAACTGGCTGTAGAGCCCGGCCTTGGCCCGATCGAGCACCTCACCGGATAGATCGGTGGCGAGAATTTCGACGCGGACGCCGGCGAGCGCCGGGCCCATTTCGTTGATCATCATCGCCAGCGAATAGGGTTCCTGCCCGGTTGACGCGGCGGCGCACCAGATGCGGATGCGCTTCTCGCGCAGGCGCGCCGCAACAAGTGTCGGCATGATGTGGTCGCGGAAGTTTTCAAACGGCGGCTTATCGCGGAAAAAGAAAGTCTCGTTGGTGGTCATCGCCGAAACCGTGTCGGTGGCGAGTTGCGAGGACGGTTTCAGTCTGATGGTGCCGATCAATTCATCCAATGTGGCGAGGCCACTGCGGCGCACCAGCGGCAGCAGCCGGCTTTCGGCGAAATATTGCTTCTCCGCCGACAGCACCAGTCCAGAGCGCTCGCGCAACATTTTGCGCAGATAATCGAAGTCGGCCGGGGTCATGGCCGCTCCCCGGCGAACAGGCGGGTGAGCCGCGGCGCGATGTCGTCGAGCGGCAACACGGCCGAACACAGGCCGTTCTGCGCGACCTGCCCCGGCATGCCCCAGACAACGCTGGTCGCTTCATCCTGCGCGATTACCTGTCCGCCGGCTTCGACCACAGCTTGCGCGCCGAACAGTCCGTCCGATCCCATGCCGGTGAGCACCAGCGCCAGCGCTTTCGCGCCCCACACTTCGGCGGCGGAGGAAAACAGCGGATCGACTGCCAGCTTGCAGTAATTGACCATGGCGCCGTCGCCGATCGCGATCGCGGCGGTGCCGTTGCGGCGGGTGACGCTCATATGTTTGCCGCCGGGCGCCAGATAAATGGTGCCGGCATTGATCTCCTCGCCATCAACCGCTTCGTGGGTCGGCCGATTGGACGAGCGCGCCAGATGCTCGGCAAGAATTGTGGTGAAGGTCGGCAGCATGTGCTGCGTGATCAGCACCGGCGCGCGATCGATGACGCAACCGATCTGCGCCATGATGGCATTGAGCGCCTGCGGTCCGCCAGTCGAGGCGCCGATCAGCAAGACGCGCGGCGGAGTCAACGGCGGCGCGCGCAGCAAGATCGGCGCATGGGCCTCGCCATGCAGCGTATGGATCGGCTTGACCATGTTTGTCGGCCGCGACCCGCGGGCCGGGGCCGGCATGGCGGCAGGAACGGCACTTGGCACCAGCGGCGGCGCGATGGGCGTTTCGATTGCCTGCGGGTCGCGGCGGCGTTTGGCGCGCAGCCCGAGCTGACGAATTTTTTCGATCAGGTCGCGGTGGAATTCCGGCGAGCCGCTGACTTCCTGGTTCGTTGTCGGCTTCGGAATGTAATCGGTGGCGCCGAGCGACAGCGCGCGCAGGCTGATCTCGGCATTGCGCCGCGTCAGCGTCGACGCCATGATCACGATCAGATCTGGCTTTTTCGCCAGCAACAGCGGAAGCGCGGCGATGCCGTCGAGCTCCGGCATATCGATATCGAGCACAACGACGTCAGGGTTGGCCCGTTCGAGCTGCGACACGGCCTCGCGGCCGGTGCGCAGCGAGGCGACAACCTCCATGTCCGGCTCGGCCTCGACCCAGCGCGAGAACAGCCCGCGCACGACGATCGCGTCGTCGACGATCATGACGCGAACGCGCGGACCGAGACCCGTGGCGGCTGAAGCAAGGGGAGTAGCGAAATTCATCGGGCCTGACTGATTTATTTGACGGGTGGGTCCGGGCGTGGCGGGCAATCAGATCAGGCCGACCTCCTGAAACTTGGCTTCGACGATCTCCTTGTCGAACGGCTTCATGATGTACTCGTTGGCGCCGGCATGCAGCGCGCGTGCGATATGGGCAACGTCGTTTTCCGTGGTGCAGAAGACGACCTTCGGCCCATCGCCGCCGGGCAGGCGGCGCAGCACCCGCAGGAATTCATAGCCGTCCATCTTCGGCATGTTCCAGTCGAGCAGGATGGCTTCCGGCAGCTTGCGCTGACAGGCGGCAAGCGCCTGTTCGCCGTCCTCGGCTTCCTCGATGGTGAATTCGAGACCTTCCAGAATGCGGCGCGCGACTTTGCGGATGACACTGGAATCGTCGACGATCAAACAGGTCTTCATTTCATTGCCTCGTCTTGTTCATTTCGTTCTGTGTCGTGGCAAGCGCACGCTTGCCTTGTTTTGCCGAAACTCATGCCGCGGCGGCATGGATCGAAATATCAAGTATGCGTTCGACGTCGATGACCATCAGGAGCTGGCCATCGAGGCGAAAGATGCCGTTGGATACGCTGGCCAGGCGCGGGTCGAGATTGATCGGGTTGCTCTCAAGCGCGGCGCTGTCGAGCTTGAGGACCTCGCCGACGCTGTCGATCAGAAGGCCATACGATTCGCCGTGCATCTCGACGCCGATCGCCATGGCCGGACCGCCATTGTCTTCGCGCACAAGCCCAAGCCGGAATCCAAGATCGATCAGGGTCACGATTCGGCCGCGCAGATTGAGAACGCCGGCGATTTCAGGCGGCGCCAACGGCACCTTCGTCAATCGCTCGGGGATGAAGACGTCCTGCACGCCCCGGATCGGCAGGCCGAACAATTGCCCGCCGACCATGGCGGTGACGTATTCATTTACGTTGTGGTCGGTGTTTTCGCTGGTCATGCCCTGCCCCTCACGCCGCGCGACCGACGTCGGTCTGCTCCATGAGCGCCGCGATCAGTCCCTGCCGGTCGAATTTGGCGACATAGTCGTGGAAGCCGGCCTCTCGGCCGCGCTCGATCGACTCGGCGGAGATCTGCGACGACAGTGCGATCACCGGCAATTCGGCATGGCGCGCGTCGGCACGAACGGCCTCGGCAAACTCGAAGCCGTCCATATCCGGCATTTCAATATCGGTGACGGCGACGTCGAAGGTGCGCCCGTCCTCCAGCAGCGCCAGCGCTTCCCGCGCCGAACCGACGGCGGTTACGAGGTAGCCGGCGGCCTGCAGCACCGGCGTCAGCATATTGCGAAAGAAGGGCGAGTCATCGATCAGCAGAACCGCGTACTGGCGCGCGCCGGTGGGATTGTCCTTGCGGCGAAACCAGTCCTCGAATGCCATCGGCAGGAAGTGGCCAACATCGACGATTTCCGTCGCCTGACCCTTGATCACGGCGGAGCCAAGAACACCGGGAACATCGCTGGTCACCTGAACGTCGAGGCGGTCTTCGACAATGTCGATGATCTCGTCGACCACCAGCGCCATCAACCGTGCGCCATCCGAGAACACCAGCAACGGCTGCGCCCCTTCGCCTTTGACATTCACATTCTTGTTCATGCTGATGAGCGGCATCAGTTGGCCGCGGTACTGCACCATGTGGCGGCCATTCGACAGTTCGATCTTGCGGGCGTCGATTTCCTCGAGCCGGGTGATCAGCGACAGCGGCACCGCCTTGGGCTGGGTCGAGCCGGCGCGGAACACCAGCAACGACGTCGCCTCCTCACCGGTCTCCTCAACACGATTCTGCGCGGCCTCGACGATCATCTGCGAGGTGACGGTCGAACCGATCGCCTGTGCGACACCGTTCGGATCGATGATCATGATCACCGCGCCATCGCCGAGGATGGTGTTGCCGGAGAACATCGCGATGTGACGCAACTTGGTCGACATCGGCTTGACGACGATTTCCTCGGTATGAAAAACACTGTCGACGACGATGCCGAAAGTCTGGCTGCCGACCTGGGTGATGACGATGAAGCCGCCCTCGACTTCCTGGTCGACGCCGGTGTCGGTCCCCAACAGCCTGCTCAGCCGCGCCAGCGGCAGCAGCTTGTCGCGCAGCCGCAGCACGGTCGTGTCCTTGATCCGCTCGATACGGTGATCGCCGCCCTTGCGCGCGCGCACCAGTTCGACCACCGACAATTGCGGAATAGCGAAGCGCTCGCCGCTCGATTCCACGATCAAGGCGGCGACTATCGCCAGCGTCAGCGGGATCTTGATGGTGAAGCTCAGGCCGATGCCGGCGATCGATTTGACGTCGATGGCGCCGCCGATCTGGTCGATATTGGTGCGCACCACGTCCATGCCGACGCCGCGGCCGGAAACATTGGTGACCGTCGTCGCGGTCGAAAAGCCAGCCGCGAAAATGAATTTGTGGATCTGCGCTTCCGTCATCTTCTCGATATCGGCTTCGCTGACCAGCCCTTGCGCGACGGCCTTGGCCTTGATGCGCGCGGTGTCGAGGCCGCGGCCATCGTCGGCGATGCGAATGACGATATGGCCGCCCTCGTGATAGGCCGACAGCCTGATGTGGCCTTGCTCGGACTTGCCGGCGGCGCGGCGTTCAGCCGGCGTTTCCAGGCCGTGATCGGCCGAATTGCGCAGCATGTGAGTGAGAGGGTCCTTGATCAGATCGAGCACCTGACGGTCCAGCTCGGTCTCGGCGCCCTGCAATTCCAGCTCGATCTTTTTGCCAAGCTCATTGCAGAGGTCGCGCACGATGCGCGGGAATTTCTGCCAGGCATTGCCGATCGGCTGCATGCGCGTCTTCATCACGCCTTCCTGCAGCTCGGCGGTGACATTCGACAGCCGCTGCAACGGCGTCTTGAATTCCGAATCGTCATGGCGGCGCACGATCTCGAGCAACTGGTTGCGGGTCAGCACCAGCTCCGACACCATGGTCATCAACTGCTCGAGCGTATCGACGGTGACCCGAATTGACTGGCCGCCGGACTTGGCGACGTCGTCTTCCTTCGCTACTTCCTCGGCCGGCCTTGCCTTGCCGGCCTTCGCCGCTTTGGCGCCCTTGATCGCCGGCGGATCGACCGGCGTCTCGCGAAACGCGCGCTCAAGTTCGTCGAGCGAGACTTCGCCGGGCCGCAACACGCGCGCCGGCTCGGCTGCCTGCTTACGGGCGGCGGCCAATGTGCGTTCGGCGATGCGTTCCAGATCGGCGATCAGGTCGGCATCGGCGCCGTCCGGCTCGCGCTGGTCGCGCTCAAGCGATTCGAGAATTTCCTTGATGCGGTCGATGGTGGCGAGAATGACCGTGACGGCGTCGTTGGTGGCGGGCAGCCCGTCGCGGAATTTTCCCATCACCGTTTCGGCGGCGTGCGCCAGGGATTCCAGGCGAGGCAGACCGAGAAAGCCGCAAGTGCCCTTGATGGTGTGCACGAGGCGGAAAATATTATCGAGGATCTTGGCGTTGTTGGGATCCTGCTCGAAGCGAACGAGTTCGACGTCGACGACGTCG
>CAITJJ010000242.1 GCA_903892675.1 uncultured Hyphomicrobiales bacterium
CGTCCTTTTCCGCCCGGCGGCGTAACCGGTCCTCGGCGCGGTCGATGACGAATTCCAAAAGACGATTGGCCTGCGTCGGATTGCCCGACAGCCAATGATCGAATGGATCCTTGATCGCCTGTTCGACGATTTTTTGCGCGGCGGCGGTAGCGAGGCGATCCTTGGTCTGGCCCTGGAATTCCGGCTCGCGGATATAGACCGACAGCATGCAGCCCGAACCGACCATGACGTCTTCGCTGGTGATGCTGGCTGCGCGCTTGCCGAGATTGGCGCGCTCGGCGTGATCCTTCAGGCCGCGCAGCAGCGCCGTTCGCAGACCGGACTCATGCGTGCCGCCATCGTGCGTCGGAATGGTGTTGCAATAGGATTGCAAAAAGCCGTCGGCGTCCGCGGTCCAGGCGATCGCCCATTCGACCGCGCCGTGCTTGCCGGTCTTGCCGGACGTGCCGGTGAAGATGTCCGGGTGCACGAGGGTGGCGCCTTCCAGATTGGAGGCGAGATAATCCTTGAGGCCGTCGGCGAAATGAAAAACGGCCTTTGGCGGCACGTCGGTGCCTTCGACCATCTTTGGTTCGCAATTCCAGCGGATTTCGACGCCGCCATAGAGATAGGCTTTCGAGCGCGCCATCTTGAAAACGCGCGCCGGATCGAAGGCGGCCTTGGCGCCGAAAATCTGCGCATCCGGCTTGAACCGGATCTTGGTGCCGCGCCGGTTCGGCGCGCGGCCGAGCTTTTCCAGTTTGCCCTTCGGCTTGCCGCGCTCGAACACCATTTTGTAAAGCTGCTGCTCGCGTGCGACTTCGACTTCCATGCGTTCGGACAAAGCATTGGCGACCGAGACGCCGACGCCGTGCAGACCGCCCGAGGTCTCGTAGACCTTGGAATCGAATTTGCCGCCGGCGTGCAGCGTGCACATGATGACTTCGAGTGCCGACTTGTTCTTGAATTTCGGATGCGGGTCGACCGGAATGCCACGCCCATTATCGGTGATCGAAATAAATCCGTTTGATTCCATGTCGACTTCGATCCAACTGGCGTGGCCGGCCAGCGCCTCGTCCATCGAGTTGTCGATGACCTCGGCGAACAGGTGATGCAGCGCTTTCTCGTCGGTGCCGCCGATATACATGCCGGGGCGGCGGCGTACCGGCTCCAGACCCTCGAGGACCTCGATATCCTTGGCGGTATAGCCGGACTCCGCGCTTGCGCCGCGCCCGGCGGATTTGCTGCGGGCTGCTTCCTTCGGCGCTTTGCGGGCGGCCGGCGCCGGTTTGCGCGCCGCGGCTTTAGCGGACACGGCGAACAGATCCGGTTCGGACGGCTTGGATTTCTTCTTGGTCGAGGATTTTGCCATTGCAGCCTTCGGGGAATGCCAGCTCTTAGATAGGGACGCGGCGAATCAGTTGCCAGCACTATGCCAGACCGCTCCCGTGGCGGCACAGGCGGCGTGACCGCCGAGAGCGGTCCGGGTTCACCGGAATACGGAGAGGGGCCTACAGGTTGGGCAGGAACGTGGCAATCTGCGGGAATACCGCCACAGCGACCACAATCACCAGAAGTACGATCCAATACGGGATCGAGCCCCGGAAGATTTCCGCCAGGGTCACGCTTGGGTCAGGCACCGCGGCTTTCACGGTGAACACAAGGATGCCGAAGGGCGGGGTCAGCAGGCCGGTTTCGATAGCCAGAATACCGATAATGGCGAAGGCCAGCGGATCGAAGCCGAGATGGATGGCGATCGGTGCAAAGATCGGAACCGTCAGCAGGATGATCGAAATCGAATCAATCAAGCAACCGAGCACGAACCAGATCGCGACCATGATCACCAGGATGCCCCAGGCGCCGGCGCCGGTGGCGAGCAGGAACGATTTCGCGGCTTCGGTAAATCCGGTCATCGACAGCACACGTGAATAAAGCTGCGCGCAGAACAGCAGCAGCAGCAGCGGCCCGGAAGTGCGGCCGACATCCAGAACCACCTGCCAGACTTCGCGCGGCTTGATGCCCTTGATCACCGCCAAAATCAGTGAGCCGATGGCGCCAATGCCGGCACCTTCGGTCGGCGTACACAGGCCGAGCCAGATCGATCCCAGCGTGCCGATGATCAAGGCGACCACGAGAAGCGTGCTGTAAAGCATCGCACGCATTGTCGCCTCATCGACGTCGGCTACCGGGTTTGGCAGCCGCCCCGCCGAGACATCGGCGCCGAGCGCGCTGGCGCCCCGCCGCGAGGCAAGGGTTTCGCCAACCAGTTCGGGATTGAGCTTCGCCGCCACAACGACATAAACAACCATGCCGCCAGCGGCCAGCAGGCCGGGGATTACGCCGGCGAGAAACAGTTTGCCGATCGACAGCTCGGTCAGCACGCACCACACGATCATCAGCACCGATGGCGGAATCAGCATGCCGAGGCAGGCACTGCCCGCGACCGAGCCGAGCGCGAAGTCGCGCCGGTAGCCGTAGCGCCGCATTTCCGGATAGGCGATGCGCGAGAATGCTGCCGCAGCGGCAATGCTGACGCCGGTGACGAAACCGAACAACGCATTGGCCAAAATGGTAGCAGCGGCTAGCCGTCCCGGCAGCCATTTGCTGGCACGGTTGGCCAGCGTGTAGAGGTCGCGGGCTGCTCCGCACTTGGCCAAAAAGTCGCCCATCAGCATGAACAGCGGAATGACGGCAAAGACATAATCGCGCAGCGCTTCATAGGCGGTGTTGGCGACAAAGGTGCGCACGACCTCGACGTCGCTGGTCATCAGATAGATGCCGAGCGCGGCGGTGATGCCCAGCGAGATGGCGATATGGACGCCGGAAAAAACCAGCAGCAGGACGACCACCACGATGGCGATCATGTCGAAATGGCCGAGCATGATTCTGCTTCCTACAGGTGCGTGGACGCGGCGGGCGCGACGACGTCTTCGGTCCGGCCGGTGATGAGGGCATTGATCGCGCGCAGACCATGCAAAGCGTAACTGGTGACCACCAGAATTGAGCCGAGCACGACGACGGTACGCGCCGGCCAGACGGGAACTCGTAGCGCGCCTTCACCTTCGTACTCGCCACTGGCGACGGCATGCAGCATCGGTTCATAGCTGCCCCAAACGATCAGCGCGAAAAACACGATACCCAGCGTTGCCGACAGAAGCTGAGCGAAAGCGAGTCCGCGCACGCCGAAGGCCCCGGAGACAACATCGGTGTAGATCATGCCGCCGCTCTGTACCGAGTAGCCAGCAAGCAGGAAGCAGATGATGACGATCGACATCGAAACGATTTCCGGTGTGCCTTTCACCGGCGCGTTGAAGATGGCGCGTCCGAGCACATCGGCGCAGACGATGAATCCCAGCAGAAAGATTATCACCGCCGCGCAAGCAAGCAGGACGCGGGTGACCCGCGCATTTAAAATTTCAAGCATGCGATGACCTGGCCTTCAGCGAAACGTTGCCTCGACGTGACAAAAGAGACGGGCAGGCGACCGCATCAGCGACCGCCTGCCCGCAATGCGTTACTTGACGTTGTAGCGCACCGGCCATTTGTGGCCGTTGTCTTCGGCCGCCTTGAGCGCGACCTCAAGAACCTGCGTTCCCGGCAGACCGGCAGCGTCGAGTTCCTTGGCCTTCTGCGCCGGCCAGCCGGCCAGCGAAGTGGCCCAGTCTGCCTTCACCTTGTCGGAGACGGCCTTGACGTTGACGCCATGCGTCTTCAAGTCGGCGATCTGCTTGGGATAGTTCTCTTTGTTCACGGTGCCGGTTTTGGCTTCGTATTCCTTGGCGACTTCCGCGATGATGTCCTGTACTTCCTTCGGCAGCTTGGCCCAGCGCGCGGAGTTGATGGTCAGACCGTGCCAGGTGATCGCGCCGAAGCCGACCTCGGTGTAGATTTTGCCGACTTCATAGAGCTTGAAGTTGACCCAGGCCGACGGGAACATGATCCAGCCGTTGTAGACGCCGGTCTGCATCGAAGTGTAGGCGTCGGGCAAAGAGGATTGTACCGGCGTCGCGCCGGCGAATTCCAGCCACTTCAGATTGAGCCCGGCACCGGCGATCTTCTGGCCCTTGAGGTCAGCCACGCTGTTCCAATCGAAATTGGTGCCGAGGTTGTAGCCATTGTCGGCAATCAGCGCGATCAGCTTCTGCTTGAACTTGTCCTCGAACACTTTCGACATGTACGGCACCTTGTCGTACACGGCGCGCGCCACTTTCAGGCTGGTGGTCGGGTCCATCGTGCCGAACGGCAGCATCACCTGGAACGCATGCAGTGGCAGGTTCGATGGCTCGAAGCAGAAGCAATAGCCGCCAATGTCGATGATGCCGGACTGAACGCCTTCCAGGGTATCTGCGACCTTCACCATCGCGCCGCCGTAGCCCTCAACGAACTCGACCTTGAATTTCGTTTTCTCGGCGACCCGCTTGGTGACTTCGGGAACGAAGAAGGTTTGCATGAGGTTGACGTAAGTGTTCACCGGCGGATGGCCGGAGGCGATGCGCAGGCGAATAACCTCCTGCGCATTGGCTTGTGCGGCAAAAAATGTTCCGGCCGTGGCGAGCGCCATGAAAACGCCGGCGCGCAGCAGACTGCGGATTGTCATCGTGCTTCCTCCCTGAGAATTCGCCGGTGACCGGCGTTATTTTTATCGTGCGTACAGTCTGTTGGATTGACGACAGGTGTCAATGGCTCTCGGCGTCTCACTTTATCGGCGTTATGCCTAGACTTTCGCGCTGTGAAAGCATGGCGCGTAACGAGTACTCGCGTTACAGATGGTCAGCGTTTCACACTTGCCTGCGGTATAACGTCCGATGGAAGCTTACGTCGACCAGGTCATCGCCTTTGCCCGCGACAACGCCGCCTGGGCCCCGCCAATCGTTTTTGCGCTGGCGTTTGGCGAGTCACTCGCCTTCATCTCGCTGCTCATTCCCGCCTGGGGCGCGCTAGTCGCGCTCGGCGCCTTGATCGGCTCGAGCGGCATCGAGTTCTGGCCAGTCTGGGTCGCCGCCTCGCTGGGCGCGGCGCTGGGCGACTGGTTATCCTATTGGATCGGGCTGAAGCTCGAATACCGTGTCCAGCACATCTGGCCGCTGTCCCGCCATCCGGACCTGATCCCACGCGGCGAACGCTTCATGAAAACCTGGGGCGTGGCCGGCATATTCATCGGCCGGTTTTTCGGTCCGCTGCGCGCGTCGGTGCCTTTGATCGCGGGTATTTTTGAAATGCCTTTCTGGCGATTTCAGGCCGCCAATTTCTTGTCGGCCTTCGTCTGGGCGGCGGTGTTGCTGACGCTCGGCGATGGAATATCGAAAGCATTTGGATATTTCTGGCCGTGACGCGCGGCACAAAAAAATCCGCCGGGATTTTGTCCCGGCGGATTCCAAATTTTCGATATTCTTACTTGATCGCAGCCTGACCGGCCAGCGAGACGACGTCGTCCTGCGCGCCGGAGCCGCCGCTGACGCCGATGGCGCCGATGATCTTGCCGCCGACAATGATCGGATTGCCGCCGCGTGACATGATCACGTCGTCGAGTGTTGACAGATAGGCGAAGAACGGTCCCCTGCCGGACAACCTTTCGAACACCACCGTCGGACGGCGATACCGCGCCGACGTGCGCGCTTTGTGTTGCGAGATCGTGACCGAGGCGTTCTGGCAGTTGTCCTGCTTCTCGAAGTAAACCAGTTCGCCGGCCGGATTGACGATCGCGACACAGAAAATGCCCCAGTTGCGCTTGGTCGCTTCCGCGATTGCCGCGGCTGCGACTTTCTTGGCGTTTTCGGTGTTGATTGGCTCGCCGTAGGCCGGAGCGGTTGCTGCATCTGCGACCGTTTCGTTCGGATTGGCCGGATCGGGCGGCACCTGGGCGAAGGCCGCGGTGCCGGTCATCAGCGCGACTAACAGGGCGCCCGTTAACAATGTGAAACGCTTCATGTTTTCCCTCCCGAGGAACGTTGACCGGTTGAACCGGCTTGCTTTGTGCGCCGCACAGGCGGGCACGTCAGCAAAGCATAGCCAATTAACGGCCTTGCGCCTATATGCCGCCGCCGAAACGGGCGCCGGAATATGACATTCATACGGGTGTTGTTGTTGGTGTGTAGCGTCGGAACTGGGGCCGATGCTGTGCAGCGAACCCATCACACAGGGAGACGGCGATGACCCAATTGACGAGACGTCATTTGTTCGAAGGTGCTGCTGCTGTTACCGTTGCGGCGGCGGTTGCTCCATTGGCGAGCCGCGTGGCATCCGCCGCCGCGCCGGCAGAACTCAAGGGCAGCGGTTTCTACAGCTACAAAATCGGCGACTACGACGTCATCGCACTGATGGACGGCGCGCGCACCTTCCCGATGCCGGACGGCTTTGTCGTCAACGCCAGCAAGGACAAGGCGATCGCCGCCGCGGAGGCGGCCTATATGCCGGGCGGTAAGCTCACGGTGCCGTTCTGCCCGACGCTTATCAATACCGGTTCGAAGCTGGTTGCTATCGACACCGGTAACGGCCTCGGCGCCTTTGCCGCCAACAAGGGCATTGTCGGCCAGGCGCGCGGCAACATGGATGCTGCGGGCATCGATCCCAAGGCGGTCGATATCGTACTGATTTCGCATTTCCACGTCGATCACGTCGGCGGCTTGAAGAATGCCGACGGCAGCCCGGCTTATCCGAATGCGGAAATCAAAGCGTCTGCGGCCGAAATCGCGTTCTGGGGCGACGATGCCAACCAGAGCAAGGCCAATGGCTTCAACAAAAACCTGTTTGCGGCCGTGAAGAAGGCGATGGATGGCCTGAAAGTCACGCCGTTCGAAGCCGGCAAGGAGGTGGCGCCGGGCATAACGTCGATCGCTACGCCCGGCCACACGCCGGGGCACACATCGTTCGCGGTTGCGTCTGGTTCGGGCAAGCTGATCGTGCAGGGCGACGTCTGCAACATCCCGTCACTGTTCATGCGCAACGCCGACTTCCAGGCCGTCTTCGACAACGAGCCGGAAGTGACGATCGCCACGCGCAAGAAGTTCTTCGATATGGTATCGGCGGAAAAAGCGCTGATCGCCGGGTATCACTTCCCATTCCCCTGCATGGGGCATGTCGAGAAGGATGGGACGAACTACCGGCTGGTGCCGGGCGCCTGATCGACCGCCAGGATTGTCTACGGAAAGGCCGCCCGTTTGGCGGCCTTTCTCGGTCCGAGGCATTCTTGACCCGGACGGAAGCCGGGCCTATATCGCGACTTATGACGACGCCTTGCGCATCACCTAGTCCCCGCCGCCGCCGTGCAACCATGGCACGGGCGCGCTTTGGCGTGTAGATTTCGTCCCCGTGCCGCTGGATTTTGGCAGCGGCATCTTGATCCTTCCTCCCGTTGCCCGAAGTCCAGATAGGCAAAGCCGCTCGCAAAGCGGCCTGAAGTCGTTATCGTTTATTTACATCGAGGCTTGAACTGAAGGGCATAAGGCCATGGCTACCAAGGCGAAAGTCGGCGTACTCGGTGCTTCCGGCTATACCGGCTCCGAACTGGTGCGGATGCTCCTGCGCCACCCGCGCGCCGACATCGCGCTGCTGACGGCCGAGCGCAGCGCCGGCAAGCCGATGCGCGAGGTGTTTCCGCAGTTCTCGCCCTATGAGCTGCCGACTTTGGTCGCACTCGACGGTCTCGACTGGAAGGCGCTGGCGCTGGACGTCGTGTTTTGCGCGCTGCCGCATGCGACCACGCAAAAAGTGCTGAAGGAGCTTCTGACCGCAGCGCCAGCGACCAAGGTGGTCGATCTGTCGGCCGATTTCCGGCTGGCCGACACCGCCGCCTATGCCAAGTGGTACGGCCACGAACATCATGCGCCTGAATTGCAGAAAGAAGCAGTCTACGGCCTCGTCGAAATTCATCGGCGCGATATCAAAAAGGCGCGGCTGGTCGCCAATCCGGGCTGTTACACAAGTTGCGCGCAACTGCCGCTGACGCCGCTGATCAAGGCGAAAGCCATCGACCTCGACGAGATCGTCATCGACGCCAAGTCGGGCATGACCGGCGCGGGCCGGGCGGCCAAGGAAGCCATGCTGTTCTCGGAAGTGTCGGAGGGCTTCAACGCCTATGGCGTCGGCAAGCACCGGCACATGGCCGAACTCGACCAGGAATTCTCGGCCGCCGCCGGGCGCGACGTGACGGTGACCTTCACGCCGCATCTGGTGCCGATGAACCGGGGCATCCTTTCGACCATTTATGTTCGCGGCAAACGGGGCCGGACGCCGCAGGAGCTTCATGAGATACTTTTAAAGTTCTACGCGAAGGAGCCTTTCGTTCATGTGCTTCCCTTTGGTGAGACGCCGCACACAAGGCATGTGCGCGGGTCCAACATGACCATGATCGGCGTCGTCGCCGACCGCATCGAGGGCCGGGCCATCATCGTCTCGGCGTTGGATAATCTGGTCAAAGGTGCGTCCGGCCAGGCAATCCAGAACATGAACCTGATCATGGGCTACCCGGAACCGATGGGTATCGATCAGGTCGCGCTGTTTCCCTAGAATCGGCGCTTGGACTAAGGTCTCCCGGTCCTTGCCGGGAGACCTTCATGTTCGAGGTCGTAAACCAGCCGCCGCCGCTCGAGCCCTATAATCTGTTCGCCAGTGACATCGTGCTGCGCGAGGCGGTGCGGCGCGAGCAGGCCGAATGGGCTGAAGGCGGTCTCAACGCGCTCGGCGTTACGCTTGGCAAACCCGAAACCGTCCAACTTGGCTTCGACGCCAACAAAAACCCGCCAGTTCTGCGCACGCTCGACCGCTATGGCCACCGGCTCGACGAGGTCGAGTTTCATCCCGCCTGGCACGAATTGCTCGGGCTTGCCTTGCGCGCCGGCCTGCATTCGAGTCCGTGGGCGCATCCGCAAGCCGGCGCGCATGTCGCGCGCGCCGCCGGCACTTATATGCTCAACCAGATAGAGAGCGGCGTTTATTGTCCGGTCGCCATGACCTATGGCTCGGTGCCGACCTTACGCCAAACGCCGGAGGTCGCTGCGCATTGGCTGCCGAAGATTTATGGGCGCGATTACGACAAACGCTTCGTACCGTTGAAGGATAAAACGGCCGCGCTTGTCGGCATGGGCATGACCGAGAACCAGGGCGGCTCCGACCTGCGCACCAATACGACGCGCGCCGAACCGGCCGGCGATGGCTCGTATCGCCTGCACGGTCACAAATGGTTCATGTCGGCGCCGATGTGCGACGCTTTTCTGGTGCTGGCGCAGTCCGCCAGGGGCCTGAGCTGTTTCCTGCTGCCGCGCTGGACGCCGGATGGAGAGCGCAATGGCATCCACATTGTCCGGCTCAAGGACAAGCTCGGCAACAAGTCAAACGCTTCGAGTGAGGTCGAGTTCGCCGGCGCCTATGCACACTTGATCGGCGAAGAAGGCCGCGGCATCCCGACGATCATCGAGATGGGCAATTACACGCGGCTCGATTGCTGCATTGGTTCGTCGTCGCTGATGCGGCAGGCGGTGGCGCAGGCGATCCATCACGCGCGTCATCGCACAGTGTTTCAGAAGAAGCTCATTGATCAGCCATTGATGACCAATGTTCTGGCCGATCTGGCGCTCGAATCGGAAGCGGCGGCGGTGCTGACGTTCCGGCTGGCGCGCGCCTATGATGAGGAGGGCGAGACCGCGCAAGTATTCCGCCGCGTGCTGACGCCGGCGGCGAAGTTCTGGATCTGCAAGCGCACGCCAATGGTGACGCTGGAGGCGATGGAGGTGCTCGGCGGCTCGGGCTACATTGAGGAAAGCATCATGCCGCGGCTGTACCGCGAAGCGCCGGTCAACTCGATTTGGGAAGGTTCAGGCAACGTCATGTGCCTCGACGTGCTGCGCGCCATCGGCCGCACCGCAAATGCCGCCGCCGTCTTGCATCAGGAACTCGACGGTAGCGGCGAGCCGCGCCTGAAGGCGTTCGTCGGAAAGCTTGAAACCCGCCTGAACACTGCCGACCGCAACGACGAATCCCAGGCGCGGCTATTGGTCCGCGATCTGGTGCTGGGCTTGCAGGCCGCGCTCCTCATCAAGCATGCGCCGCCCGCGGTCGCAGACGCCTTTTGTGCGTCGCGGCTGACCGGCGAGAATGGCGGCGCTTTCGGCACGCTGCCGCGCGGTTGCGACCTTCGCGTCATTGCCGAGCGGGCGTCGCCGCTTCACTAAGTTGCGTCAGAGTTTCCCGAACACCGCCAGCGCCAGCACTGCCTGCGCCAGAAAGCCGACCGTGAAGGCCAATGTGCGCAGCACCGGAATGCCCAGCACATAGACGATGACATGGGCCAATCGAGCCCAGAAATAGACCGCGCAGGCGATCGTCGTGCTCATGGTCGAATGGCCCTGCGTGTCCAGGATCAGCACCAGGGTTGCGAACACCACCAGGTTCTCGACCGCGTTTGAGTGCGCGAAATAAAGCCGCTGCGCCCAGGGGCTTTGCGGCTTGTCGTTGCGCGACGGATTGGCCATGGCGCCGATCACGCCGCGTACCATGATGCGGTCCAGTATATAGGGAATCCACAAGATCCCGGTCAGGATCACCGTCAGCGTCAGCCATAAAACTTCGCGCGTCATCGTCGTCTCCCTGAAACCCATTGCTTATCGGTGACGTTTGTCACCTGAGACTAACCGATCCCGGCGCGCAGGGCTATTGGCGGCGGCGGTCAAAGGGCCGGCAAGCCGGTTGTGCCGGTTTGGCCGGGGCCGTAAAAGGGGCAATCAACGCCCTCGTAACAAGTGGATTCGAACCGATGAGCGCGACCGAGGCAAAGGCGCCGAACACTTCGCCGCCGATCGACCCCGCATTATTCCGGCGGGTCATGGGTTCCTTTACGACCGGCGTTACCGTCATTACTGCCGAAGCAGACGACGACGTGCGTGGCATGACCGCCAATGCCTTCATGTCCGGCTCGCTGGCGCCGCCGCTCTGTATCATTTCAGTGGCCAAAAAAGCCCGCATGCATGAGCTTTTGGAAAAGGCCGGCCATTTCGGCGTCAGCATGCTGGCGCGCGGTCAGGAGGGGGTTAGCCAGCATTTCGCCCGGCAGGGCGCCACCGAACCGGACGTGAGCTTCGAACATATCGAGGGCATTCCGGTGCTGGCGGGCGTGAGCGCTTCGCTCGCCGCCGAAATCGACACGCGGCACGACTGCGGCGATCACAGTTTGTTCATCGGCCGCGTCGTCGGGCTGCGTGAATTCGGCCTGGCGCCTTTGGTCTACCACGCCGGCAAATACGCGACGCTGCATTACAAGAAGGAAGTTCCGGCCGACCCGGCGATCGACTTCTGGGAGCTAGAACACGACTGAGCGGATGACGACATAAAGTCCGACCGCGATGACGATGCCGGAAAACGTGCGCGCCAGCGCATTCTTGTGGCCGGAAAGGTGCCGCGCCAGCCTTGTGCCGAACAGCCCGCCGAACGCGCCGCCGATCACGAACAATCCGGCAAGTGGCCAGTCGATCAGACCAGACCAGGCATAGCTTGCCGCGGTGGTCAGACCGAACGCGGTGACCGAGACCAGCGACGAGCCGATTGCGTTGATAAGCGGCATGGCGGTGGCGCCGATCAGCCCTGGCACGATCAGAAAACCGCCGCCGATGCCGAAAAAGCCGGACAGCGCGCCGACCAAAAGGCCCGTGCCAACCAGCAGCGGCAACAAGGTCGGCATGCTGGCGCGGGTCAGCGCGACATCGGGATTGCCGCCGGACTTGCGCGGCCGCAGCATGACTAAGCCAATGACGATCATGAGGACGCCGAACAAGGTCAACAGGCGGGCGCCATCGACCATCTTGCCGAGTTGCGCGCCACCGGCCGCGCCGGCGATGCCGGATAGTGCGAACACCACCGCGCACGGCCATTTGACTGTTTGAGCGCGCGCATGGCCGGCGAGGTTGGTGAGAGCGCTGGCAGCAACTGCGATGGCGCTGGTGCCGATGGCGACATGCGGCGACGATACGCCGACGACATAGACCAGCAACGGCACCGCCAGGATCGAGCCGCCGCCGCCCACAAGGCCGAGCGTGAAACCGACCAGGCTTCCCGATCCGATCGACAGCAGGGCTTGCAACATGCTCATTTGGCGGCGGCTGGCGTCGCGACGGTTTGTGCGCGCGTGTTCCACGGCATCACGCCGAGGACGCGCGCCATGCCGCAGAAGCCGGTGACGCCGGCAATCAGCAAACCTGCGCCGACGACGCCTGACAAAGCGTAGAAGCCGGGCAAGACGAGGGCGCCCAGCACGACGCCAATCAGCACCAGGCTGCCAGCGCCGATCTGCACCTGCCGCATGATGTCGATGGGTTGGCTCGCATCGAGCGAGACCGGCAGGCCGGCTTTCTTCCAGGCATCGAGGCCGCCTTCGAGAATGAAGGTTTCGCAGGTTTGCGGCGCGGCGCTCGCCAGCCGCGCGGCGTTGCCTTTGGTGCGCGCGCCGGAGCGGCAATGGAAAATCAGTACGTCGTCGCCGGGGCGCGCCGGGTTGCCGGCATCGATGCGGCTGAGCGCATGATGACGCGCTCCGGGGATGCGCTCGCGGGCGTGTTCGTCGGTTTCGCGAATGTCGATCAGCACGGCGCCGTCGCGGACCAGTTCGGCAGCGCGTGGCGGAGACACGGTTTTCAAGTTGGACATGGGTGTCGTCTTTCCTCTTGGTTTTGGTTCAGGGGCAGTAAATGTCTTTGAGCAGCGCGAGCAGGCGCGCCGCGTTCTTGTCGGCGATACGGTAGTAAATGGTCTGCGCATCGCGCCGCGTCGCGAGCAGGCCGTCATCGCGCATCTTGCCGAGGTGCTGCGACAGTGCAGACTGGCTCAACTCGCCGGCGTCCACCAAGGCGGTCACTGACATTTCGCCGGCCATCGCCAGCCGGCACAGGATCAGCAACCGGTTCTCGTTGGCGAGCAGCTTCAAAAGTGCTGCGGCTTCGCCAGCCTTGCGCTCAAGCTCGGCCATTCCCTTACCGGCGACGACGGCTTCGCGCCGGGCGGTTTTCGCGGTCATCGGAAATCTCCGTGAATAAGATATTGCTAAATTAGTGATTGCTAATATGTAAGTCAAGTCCAAATGGTGAAGGCTATACGGAGAAAGATCATGACCAGCCCCTCAAAGTCGCAAATGCGGGCATTTTTCGACGACCCGACCAATACCGTCAGCTACCTGGTGTGGGATTTGGCGACCATGGAAGGCGCGGTGATCGACCCCGTACTCGACTACGACTTCCGCAGCGGCAAGGCATCGATGACGTCGGCGGATGCCATTCTCTCGTATGCCGGCAAGCTTGGCGTCAAGATTACACAGGTGCTGGAAACCCATGCGCATGCCGATCATCTGTCGGGCGCGCCCTATATCAAGCTGAAGACTGGCGCTAGGGTTTCGATCGGCGAACATATCCGCGACGTGCAGCGCATCTTCCGGCCGGTGTTCAATGCGGTCGACGTGTCGGGCGACGGTTCCGAGTTCGATCATTTGTTCAAGGACGGCGAACGCTTCAAGATCGGCACGCTCGACGGCGAGGTCATTCATACGCCCGGCCATACGCCGGCCTGCGTGTCGTACAGAATCGGCGACGCCGTCTTTGTCGGCGACACGATGTTCATGCCGGACTACGGCACGGCGCGCGCCGACTTTCCCGGCGGAGATGCTCGCGCGCTGTACCGGTCGATCCAGCGCATTCTGTCGCTGCCGGCGGAGACGCGGCTGTTCATGTGTCACGACTACAAGGCGCCGGGCCGTGACGCCTATGCCTGGGAAACAACGGTCGGCGAGGAGCGGGCGCGCAACGTGCATGTGCATCAAGGTGTCAGCGAGGACGAGTTCGTCGCCATGCGCACCAAGCGTGATGCGAATCTTGCTGCGCCGCTGCTATTGCTGCCGTCGATCCAGGTCAACATTCGTGCCGGCAAGTTTCCGCCGGCGGAAGTCGATGGGGTGCACTATCTGAAGGTACCGATCAGAATAGCGGAGCGGATTTGACGTTCGCGACCCGGTTGCCGCGATCATCCTATGCGAGCGCCAAATCCAATGCGCCACTAGCATCAACAACTTGCTAGTAGTCCTTTGATTCCAACATTTGCAAAATTGGCTCCGCAGATGGGATGCGATGTTAGAATCGGACCGCAAGCGTCGTGACGTGAAAGAGGCCGGAGCGATCCGGCCATTTTCATTTCATTTTCCTTTGTCATGCGGCTTGCTATTTATGAGAGCAATCCGAGATAATGCCACCTTTGTGCATTTCGACGTTTGGGGGGGGCGGATATGCCGAATACGCTGGTGTTGATTCATGGCTATTCCGATGAGGGAAACTCATTTGCGAAATGGCACGAGCGCCTGAAAGACCGCTACGAAAAGACCGAAGAAATTTGCATTTGCGATTACGTTTCCCTCACCAACGAAGTGACGATCAAGGATCTCGCCGAGGGATTCGACCTCGCCTTGAAGGCAAGGGCGGGCCTGAAGAGGAATGAACCCTTTGACGCCATCGTGCATTCGACGGGTATGCTGGTCATTCGCTCCTGGTTGACGACCTATCCGAAACGCAGAGATCGCCTTAAGCACCTCATCGGCATCGCGCCGGCGACATTCGGCTCGCCGTTGGCGAAAAAGGGCCGAAGCTGGATTGGCGCTGTCTTCAAGGGCAATAAGGATCTTGGTCCGGATTTTCTGGAATCGGGTGATCTCATTCTCGACGCGCTTGAACTGGCGAGCCCGTTCACCTGGGACCTTGCTGAAAAAGACATGCTCGGCGAGGTCGAGTATTATGGCGAGACCTCCGGCACGCCGTTTGTCCATATTTTCTGCGGTACCGAGGAGTATGGCGGTTTGCGGAGGGCCGTCAGCACGCCGGGCACGGATGGGACGGTGCGCCAAGCGGGCGCCGGATTCAACGTTCGAAAAATTGTCCTCGATTTGACAAAAAATCAGTCCGTTCTCGATCCGGATAAGAAGAAGGGCGTCAAGCGTTGGCGCTTGGACGACTGGAGACACAACGACAAACCCGTTCATCTAGTGGACGGGATGAACCACGGCACTATTCTCACAGAGCCGACCGAAGAATTGGTTGGGCTGGTTCGCGACGCCCTCGATGTCGGTAGCGCGTCGTCGTTCAAAGCGTGGCTCGCAAAGGCGAATGCCGGCAAGCGGATCAATAAATGCGAAGAGCTATGGCAGCAATTCATTGTGCGTGCCTACGACGAGCGTAACGATCCGATCACCGATTATAATCTGCAGCTTTTCACCGAGCAGACCGATGCGGCAGGCAAGCGTGTGAAGGCATTCGATAAAAACGTTGATGTCTACAGCAAGGACCAGAGTTGCCGCGCCTTCCTTGTCGATCTCAAGAAGGTTCCCCTGGGCAGCTCGCTTTGGCTCAGCGTCATGGCGTCATCCGGATCAACGTATGTCTATTATGAGGGTCATATTGCCGACGACGACGCCACGGTCGGCCAGGTGACGTCGCGCCGCACGACAGATGCATGGCTGGATCTGTCCGGCTTTTCAAAAAGCGGGCGACGGCTTCCTGTCGCCTTACACCACCACACTTGTGGAATTGTATCTTGACCGCGAACCGACCGATAAACTGGTGCGCTTGCGATAGCGGAGCGAGCGATTAATCTTTCGCCTTCACGAACGAGCCCGGCGCGTCTTCGATGGGCGTCAATTTGCCGCCGCCTATTGTGCGCGCCGGTACCGTCTTGGCGTTCAGGCTCTTGATCCAGTCGAGCCAGTCCGGCCACCAGGAACCGGGGTGTTCGGTCGCGGTCTTTCTCCACGCTTCGACGTCGGAGCCGGTTGGCGCGTCGCCGGTCCAGTATTGATATTTCGGTTTCACCGGCGGATTGACTACGCCGGCGATATGACCGGAACCCGCCAGCACATACTTCACCGGCCCGCCGAAAAACTGCGAACCGTGCAGCACCGATTTCGCCGGCGCGATATGGTCTTCGCGGGTGGCGAGATTGTAGATCGGCACTTTCACTTTTTTCAGGTTGAGCTTGATACCGCCGATCTCCATTTCGCCTTTGGTCAGGCGGTTGTTGAGATAGCAGTTGCGCAGATAAAATGAATGATTGGCTGCCGGCATGCGGGTCGCGTCCGAATTCCAGTAAAGAATGTCGAACGGGTAGGGTTTCTTGCCGCGCAGATAATTGTTGACCACGTAGGGCCAGATCAGATCGTTCGAGCGCAGCATGTTGAAGGTGTTGGCCATGCGCGAGGCCTCCAGATAGCCCTGTTCCTTCATATGTGCTTCGAGCTGCTGGATGCGTTCTTCGTCGACGAATACTTTCAGGTCGCCCGAATATGTAAAGTCGACCTGCGCCGCGAACATGGTGGCGGAGATCGCGCGATTTTTTCTTTTGGCGGCGAGATAGGCGAGTGTGATCGATAGAAGCGTGCCGCCGACGCAATAGCCGATGGTGTGAATCTTTTTCTCGCCCGTAACGGTCTCGATGGCGTCCATCGCCGCGATCGGGCCTTCCGTCATATATTGTTCAAAGCTTTTCGAAGCGAGGTGAAAGTCAGGATTGACCCATGAAATCACGAACACCGTCATGCCCTGGTCGACACACCATTTGATGAACGACTTCTCCGGCGTCAGGTCGAGAATGTAGAATTTGTTGATCCACGGCGGCACAATAAGGAGTGGTACTTTGAGAACGTCCTTGGTAGCCGCCTCGTATTGGATCAACTGCATCAGGTCGTTCTGGAAGATGACCTTGCCCGGCGTCAGAGCCAGGTTGCGGCCGACGGCGAAGTTGCCGGGGTCGGACTGGCGGATCTTGAGATTGCCGTGGCCGGCTTCGATATCCTCGCCCAACATGTGCATGCCGCGCACGAGGTTCTCCGCGTTCGACGATAATGTCTCGCGCAGCAGCTCCGGATTGGTCAAAACGAAATTCGACGGCGAAATCGCATTGGTGATCTGGCGGACGTAAAACTCGGCCTTCTGGCGGGTGTGCTCGTCAACGCCTTCGGCGTCCTTGACCAGCTTTTCGCCCCAATGGGTCGTCAGCAGATAGGCTTGCTTGAGAAAGTCGAAAAACTGGTTCTGCGACCATTCCGGGTCGGCGAAACGCTTGTCGCGTGGATCGGATTGCACAGCCGGTTCAGCCGGTTCGCCGGCCATGCGCTTGACCGTCGAGGCCCATAAATCGAGATAGGCGCGGCCCAGGCTTGATTGCAGTTCGAACGAGCGCTTTGGATCGGACAGCCAATACTCGGCGACCTGGCCGACGGTCTTGACTACTTCAGTAACGTCCTCGGACATCTCGTCTTTGAGTTTGCCCTGCTCGCGCGGCTTCATGTAGGCCGCGACCGCCTTGCCGCCTTCCTCGATCACGCGGGCCAGATTGCGAGCGAACAGCTCAACATCGACGGTGCGGGCTTTGGCGGGTTCGGCGGCCGGCGCAGGCGGAGCGCCGGACCCCGTCGCAACCGTGAGCGGGGCCGTTGAATCGGCCTTCAATTCGGTCTTGGTTTTTTCCATACGTCGACGCCGACCCCCGGCTCAGAAGTGACCCGGACCGGTCCGGATCGCAAGGCGCGTTTTATCGCAAGGCTGCCCAAATAACCGCCGGTCCTTGCTGCCGCCATAATAGCCGGTTACCTGATTTATGCTATAATTCATTGAGTCTGCATTGATTTTCCTTCATTCGCGGGATTGCTTGAGAGCATGGCGCGCACGGCACTTATTCCGGTTTTCGTAGGATACCGTCTCGCCCTTGGCCTAAGCTTGGGCTTGGCTGCCGGGCTCGGCGGCTGTGCCACCGGCGCCATGCTCGAGCAGCTGCCAGCGTCGATTGGAGGCGAGCCGACAGACCTGCCGGCAAAACCCGCGGTCGCGTACCAATATCCGGCCGTCCACGATATGCCGCCGACCCGTGCGGATGCGCCGATGAGCGATAACGAGCAGGTCAGGATGGAAAAGGAGCTGCGGGCCGCCCGCGACCGCCAAGAGGGGCTATATGGACAGGCCCCGAAGCCGGCCTCGAGGGCAAAAAGTCGGCCTGCGGCCGCCGATAGCGACCAATCCTCTGGTGCAACGACCAACCCGTGATAAAAGCCAGCCGGGGTAACGCCTGCCGGCTGGAAAGGGCAGCCAGCGCTACACGCTAGATAGCGCCAGGCAGCAGAAAAGCGACTTAAAGGTCTGACCGATGGAAGAATTTTACCGCATCCGCCGCCTTCCGCCTTACGTGTTCGAGGAAGTGAACAAAGCCAAGGCCAAAGCCCGCGCCGCGGGTGCAGACATCGTCGATCTCGGTATGGGCAACCCCGATTTGCCGGCGCCGCAACACGTTCTCGACAAGCTCAAGGAGACCTTGGGCAAGCCGCGCACCGACCGTTATTCCGCCTCGCGCGGCATTCCGGGGTTGCGCCGTGCCCAGGCCGCCTATTACGAGCGCCGCTTCGGCGTGAAGCTCAATCCCGACACGCAAGTGGTTGCGACTCTGGGCTCGAAGGAAGGCTTCGCCAATATGGCGCAAGCCATCACCGCGCCGGGCGATGTCGTCATCGTGCCGGATCCGAGCTATCCGATTCACGCCTTCGGCTTCCTGATGGCCGGCGGCGTCATCCGCTCGGTATCGTCGGAGCCGACGCCGGACTTTTTCGTTCAGGTCGAACGGGCCATCCGCCACTCGATCCCGAAGCCGATCGCGATCGTCGTCTGTTATCCGTCGAACCCGACCGCATACGTTGCCGGTCTCGATTTCTACAAAGACCTCGTCGCTTTTGCGAAAAAGCACGAGATCTTCATTCTGTCTGACCTGGCTTATGCCGAAGTCTATTTCGACGGCGTGCCGCCGCCGTCGGTGCTGCAGGTGCCCGGCGCGAACGATGTCGCCGTTGAGTTCACCTCGATGTCGAAAACGTTCTCGATGGCCGGCTGGCGCATGGGCTTTGCCGTCGGCAATGAACGGCTGATCGCCGCGCTCGGCCGCGTGAAGTCGTATCTCGATTACGGCGCTTTCACGCCGGTGCAGGTCGCGGCGGCCGCCGCGCTCAACGGTCCGGACGATTGTGTGCGCGAGATGCGCAGCATCTATACGAAGCGCCGCGACGTCATGGTCGAAAGCTTTTCGCGCGCCGGCTGGGACGTGCCGCCGCCGTCGGCGTCGATGTTCGCGTGGTCGCCGATTCCGGCGCCGTTCCAGGAGATGGGTTCGGTCGAGTTCGCCAAGCTCCTGGTCGAGAAAGCCGAAGTGGCGGTTTCGCCTGGCACCGGCTTCGGCGAACGGGGCGAGGGCTTTGTACGTATCGCGCTGGTGGAGAACGAACAGCGCATCCGCCAAGCCGCACGCAATATCAAAAAGTTTCTGGAAACGGCGCCGCAGCAATTGCACAACGTCGTTCCGCTTGCGACCCGACGATAGATCAGGCGACAAATCAAATGACGAAGCCCCTCCGAGTCGGTGTCGCCGGCCTAGGCACTGTCGGCGCCGCATTGATCGCGCAGGTCGCGGCGCAGCGTGCGCAATTGACGGCGCGCTGCGGCCGCGGCATCGACATCGTCGCAGTCTGCGCCCGTTCCAAGGCCAAGAACCGAGGCGTCGACCTCAAGAAGATGAAATGGTTTTCCGATCCCGTCGAACTGGCGGGCGACCCGGGCATAGACGTGTTCGTGGAGTTGATGGGCGGATCGGGCGACCCGGCGAAAACAGCCGTTGAATTCGCACTCGCCTCCGGCAAATCGGCGGTCACCGCCAACAAGGCGTTGCTGGCCAAGCACGGCGTCAAACTGGCACAACTGGCCGAGAAGAGTGGCGTTGCTCTCAATTACGAGGCGGCGGTGGGCGCGGCGATCCCGATCGTCAAGACCCTGCGCGAAGGGCTCACCGGCAATTCGATCGACCGCATCTATGGCATCCTTAACGGCACCTGCAATTACATTCTGACAAGGATGGAGCAGGAGAAGCTGTCCTTCGCCGAATGCCTGAAGCAGGCGCAGCAGCTTGGTTACGCCGAGGCCAATCCGGCCTTCGACATCGAAGGCCATGACACCGCGCAGAAGTTATCGCTGCTCGCCAGTCTGGCTTTCGGCACCAAGGTCGACCAGAGCGCGATCTATGTCGAAGGCATATCGTCGATCGCCGCTGCCGATCTCGCCGCTGCCGATGAACTCGGATATCGCGTGAAATTACTCGGCGTCGCGGTCAAGACGCCGCAGGGCATTGAGCAGCGCGTGCATCCGACAATGGTGCGCAAGGAGTCATCGATCGCCCAGGTCATGGGCGTGACCAATGCGGTAACGATTGACGCCAAAGGCATCAATCCGATCACCTTGATCGGGCCGGGCGCCGGCGGCGCGGCCACCGCTTCGGCGGTATTGTCGGATATCGCCGATGTCGCGCGCGGCCAGAAGACGTCGCCATTCGGCCGACCGACGGCAAGTCTGACCAGCGTGCGCAAGGCGCCGATGCAGCGTCACGAAGGCGGCTATTACATCCGGCTGATGGCGCGCGACAAGCCCGGCACCGCGGCGAGCATTGCGACAAGGCTGGCCGAACAGGAAATCTCGCTGGAGTCGATTGTCCAGCGTCACCCCAAGGATGGTCCCAGCGCCGATACCGCCAAAGGTTCGGTGCCGGTCATACTGATTACCTATGCAACCAGCGAAGATGGCGTGCGCAAAGCCCTTGCCGCTGTGGGCCGCGACAAGGTCATCTCTGGCCGTCCGCAGGTGATCCGGATAGAGAAGAACTAGGCAAGCGGCTTTAGCCGCCGAATTGTCAGCGATAGTATTTGTAAGAGGAACGCCACGATGGCTTCGATCACTGTCCAGCCCGAACTGCTGCTGGAGCGCATTCTCACTCTCGAAATCGTGCGCGTTACCGAGCGCGCCGCGGTTTCGGCTGCGCGCTTACGCGGACGCGGCCTGGACAAGGCCTCCGATCAGGCCGCGGTCGACGCCATGCGCCGCGAACTCAACAAGCTGCCGATCGACGGCACTGTGGTGATAGGCGAGGGCGAGATCGACGAAGCGCCGATGCTGTTCATCGGTGAAAAGGTAGGCAACCGAAACGGTCCGAAGGTCGACATTGCCGTCGATCCGCTCGAAGGCACTGTCCTCTGCGCCAAGAACATGCCGGGCGCGATTGCCACCATCGCCATGGCCGACGGCGGCACGCTGCTGCATGCGCCGGACTGCTACATGGACAAGATCGCTATCGGCCCGGGCTATCCGAAGGGCACGGTCGATCTCGACGCTTCGGCCGAGGACAACATCATCAGTCTGGCCAAGGCCAAGGGCGTCAAACCGTCGGAAATCACCGCCATTCTGCTCGATCGTCCGCGCCATGCCGACAAGATCGCCGCCATCCGCAAATTGGGCGCCGCGGTCAGTCTGATCAGCGACGGCGACGTCGCCGGCGTCATTCATTGCGCCGAGCCGAAGACCGGCATCGACATCTATCTGGGCAGCGGCGGCGCGCCGGAAGGCGTTCTGTCGGCGGCGGCTTTGCGCTGCATCGGCGGTCAGATGCAGACGCGCCTGATCATCGACACCGAGGCGTTGCAGGAGCGCATCCGCAAGATGGGCATCAAGGACGCGCGGAAAAAATACGAGATCGAGGACATGGTGAAAGGCGATTGCCTGTTCGCCGCCACCGGCGTCACCACCGGCGCGATGCTGCGCGGCGTCGTCTTCGGCAAGGACATGATCGAGACCGAAACCGTGGTGATGCGCTCGGCGACCGGCACCGTGCGGCGCGTGATCGGCGAACACCGGCAACTGGCGAAGTTTCATCTGGATTAGTCGCGGCTGCAGCGGTTTCGGACAACGTGCACCGGCCGCATAAACTCCCTATATTGGCCGCATGGCGAACATCACGGCCCTGCCGGCAGACCTGTCGAGTGAACGTTTCTTTCTCGGTGTCGAGAAGTCGGCGACCGGCCGCGCCTGGCGCGACCGGCTGGACGCACGCGGCGTGGCGCGCGCCACCACCATCGCGCAACGTCTCGGCACGCCAGAACTGCTGGCGCGCGTGCTGGCCGGCCGCGGTGTGGAAGCCGACGAGGCGGAATCCTATCTCGATCCAACCATCAAAAATTTGATGCCCGACCCGTCGCTGCTCACCGACATGGCGGCCGCCAGCGCGCGCCTTGCCGACGCAGTCGTGCGCGGCGAAAAGGTCGCCATCTTCGGCGACTACGATGTCGACGGCGCCACCTCGGCGGCGTTGCTCACACGCTATCTTCGGCAATGCGGTCTCGACCCGGTCGTGCATATTCCCGACCGGATTTTTGAAGGCTACGGGCCGAATGTCGGCGCAATCAAAAGCTTTGCCGAAAAGGACGTGACGCTGCTGGTGACGGTCGATTGCGGCACGACAAGCAATGTCACGCTGCGGGAAGCGGGCCCGCTCGGCATGGATGTGGTGATCCTCGATCATCATCAGGCCGACGTCGAATTGCCAACGGCGGTCGCGATCGTCAATCCGAACCGCGCCGACGATCTGTCGGGCTTAGGTTATCTCTGTGCCGCCGGGATTGTGTTCATGACGTTGGTGGCTCTGACCCGCGAATTGCGTGGCCGCGATTTTTTCACCGCCACGCGGCCGGCGCCCGATCTGCTGTCGATGCTCGATCTGGTCGCACTCGGCACCGTCGCCGACGTCGTGCCGCTGAAGGGGCTCAATCGTGCTTTCGTCGCCAAGGGATTGATCGCGCTGCGCCGGCGCGAGCAGGTCGGCCTGACCGCACTGATGGATGCGGCGCGTCTCAACGGTCCGCCGGAGGCGTTTCATCTCGGATTTCTGCTGGGCCCGCGCATCAATGCCGGCGGTCGCATTGGCCGCGCCGATCTCGGTGTGCGGCTGATGCTGGAAGACGATTCAATCGAGGCCGGGCGTATCGCCGCCGAGCTGGATCGGCTGAATGCCGAGCGCCGTCTGATCGAAGTCGCGGCGGTGGCGCAGGCCGAGGCCGAAGCCATGGCCGCGCTCGGCATCGAGGAGACCGGCGCTATTGTCGTCACCGCGCAGGAAGGCTGGCATCCTGGCGTGGTCGGGCTGGTGGCGGCGCGGCTGAAGGAACGTTTCGGCCGGCCGGCATTTGCGATTGCGCTGGAGCCCGGCGGTACCGGCACGGGTTCGGGGCGTTCGATTGCCGGCGTCGATCTCGGCCGCGCTGTGCGCCAGGCGGTGCAGGACGGTTTGCTGATCAAAGGCGGCGGGCACGCGATGGCAGCGGGCATCACTTTGCGCAAAGGTTCGCTCGGCGCCTTCCGCGCGTTTATGGAACAGACATTGTCGGCGTCGGTCGAGGTATCGCGCCGCGACAGTGCGTTGAAGATCGATGGCGCGGTCAGCGCCGGCGCGGTGACCCCGGCCTTGTGCGAATTGCTGTCGAAGGCCGGGCCTTATGGCGCCGGCAATCCGGAGCCGGTGCTGGCATTGCCGGGGCATACGCTGGCTTACGTCGATCCGGTCGGCGAGAACCACATCCGCGCGCGCTTCAAATCCGGCGATGGCAAATTCGTCAATGCGATTGCGTTTCGTGTTGCTGGGACGCCGCTCGGCAAGGCCTTGATCGACAATCGCGGCCGGCAGATGCACGCAGCCGGTTATCTTTCGGTCGATCGCTGGCAAGGTGAAGAGCGCGTGCAAATGCGGCTCAGCGATGTCGCGGTGAGCTGAACCGGTATCCCGAAGCCGCAAATTTTCTGTGATTGACGGCAAAAAAGGTCAATTTTGCTCAGACGCCGAATTCCGGCCGCGAGATTATTAAGTGCCTAGACCCTGACCTAGGTGTTCTCGTGTGCGTCCCCGCCCGATGCTCCCCCAGCAAAGGGCGGGGGAGTACGCGCGTTGCGGTTTGGCCTTTAGCCGAAGGGCGGTCAGCCGATCGCCGAACGGGTCGGGCGGTTAGCCGCCGGAATGATGCGCCGGGAAATCTTGCGCTCGACCACGATGGAGCGCGGCGCCGACGCCGAACCGGTAAACACCACGGATTTGACGGCGTCGCGGCGCGGCGGGGCGAGCTTGGCCAGTTCGGCGCGAACCTGATCGCGCGGCAGTCCCATGAGCGCGGCAGCGATATCGGCTTGCTCGTCGAGGTCGTCGGTGAGCCCCTGGGCGGCGGTGATGGCCTCGGCCAAAGTCGGCATTTCCTCGCGGACGCGGCGGGCGCCGTATTTGGTATTCCAGGAATTGTTATTGTTTTTGCTCATCTTTTCGCTCTCGGCAGACTCAATGTGGGGACCACTATGCCGTATATGGTGCGGTGCAGCAATAAAAATAGAGCGTTGCGGTAAATGTTCCCCAGCCGACTGGCGAAGCGTTGGACCGTGACCCGAATGCGCGCGTAGCGTCAGCGCCGCATCATGCCGCCCAGCGTCCCGCGCACGATGGCGCGGCCGATGGTGCCGCCGGTCTTGCCGCCGACTGACCGCCCAAGATCGGCGGCAATCTGACCGGCGATACGGTTGGCGATCGACCGGGTGACTTCGCGGGCGACCAGTTGTCCGGTCGACAGGCGCGTCCCGCGCGGCGTCGCGGTGCCGAAAATTCCGCCGATGAATCCGCCGATGCCGCCGAGGAGGCCACCGCCAGCGGGCGCGCTCTCTCCGGGGGCCTGGGCAGGCGACTGGCCGGGGGCTTGTCCGGGCACCGGCGCGGTAACCGTGGTGCTGCCATCCTTCAGCCTTTGCTGCAGGACTTCGTAGGCGGATTCGGAATCGATCTGCTGTTCGTATTTGCCCTTTACCGGGCTCGCCTGAATGATCGCCTTGCGTTCTTCCGGCGTGATGACGCCGAGGCGGGCTGAGGGCGGAGCGATCATCGCCCGTTCGACCAGCGAGGGAATGCCATTGCCTTCAAGGAACGAGACGAGTGCTTCGCCCTTGCCAAGCTCCATGATGATCTTGGCGGTGTCGAGCTTGGGATTGGCGCGGAAGGTTTCGGCCGCCGCCTTGACGGCCTTTTGGTCGCGCGGCGTGAAGGCGCGCAGCGCGTGCTGCACGCGGTTGCCCATTTGCGCCAGGACCGTGTCCGGCACGTCGAGCGGATTCTGCGTGACGAAATAGACGCCGACGCCTTTTGAACGGATCAGGCGCACGACCTGCTCGATCTTGTCGAGCAGCGGCTTGGGCGCGTCGTTGAACAATAGATGCGCCTCGTCGAAGAAGAACACCAGTTTCGGCTTTTCCGGATCGCCCAGTTCCGGCATCTGCTCGAACAGCTCGGACAGCAGCCAAAGCAGGAACGTGCCGTAGAGCCTTGGATTTTCGATCAGTTTGTCGGCGGCGAGGATGTTGATATAGCCGCGGCCGTCGCGGTCGGTGCGCATAAAATCCGATAGCGCCAGCGCCGGCTCGCTGAAGAATTTGGTGCCGCCCTGATTTTCCAGCACCAGCAACTGACGCTGAATAGTGCCGACGCTGGCCTTCGACACATTGCCATATTGCGTGGTCAATTCGTCGGCGTGATCGGCGATCAGCGACAGCACCGCGCGCAAATCCTTTAGGTCGAGCAGGATCAGGCCCTGTTCATCGGCGATGCGGAACGCGATATTCAGCACGCCTTCCTGCACGTCGTTGAGATCGAGCAGACGAGACAGCAGCAGCGGGCCCATTTCCGAAATGGTGGCGCGGATCGGATGGCCCTGGACGCCGAACAGGTCCCACAGCATGGCGGGAAAGCGGTCGGGCTCGTAGTCGAAGCCCATGTCCTTGGCGCGCTTGACCAGAAAATCCTTGGGCTCGCCGGTGGCGGAAATGCCGGACAGGTCGCCTTTCACGTCAGCGGCAAAGACCGGCACGCCGGCCCGCGAAAACCCTTCCGCCAGAACCTGGAGGGTGACGGTCTTGCCGGTACCCGTGGCCCCGGAAATGAGACCGTGACGGTTGGCTAGCTTCAGCGTCAGGTACTCGGCCTTGTTGCCGCTTTTCCCGACAAATATCTTGCCGTCCTGTTCGACCGTGCTCATCGCATCACCTCGCCATCTGATACATCAATTGTGGCCAGCAACATGCAACATTCGCCGGGCTACGGCAAACCGTGGACCATTGAGGAAGGGGGTTAGCGCTTGCGCTGCTTGCGGCAAAACACGTCATAGACGGCGCCGATGATGACGCGGGCTTCGTCACTGGCGAGATTATAATAGATGGCCTTGCCGTCGCGCCGCGTCGACACCAGCCCATCGGCGCGCAGCCGCGCCAGTTGCTGCGAGACTGTCGGCTGGCGCAGCGAAAGAATTTCTTCCAATTCGCTCACCGACTTCTCGCCCTCGGCGAGAATGCAAAGGATCATCAGCCGGCTTTCGTGCGCCAGGGCTTTTAGAAAATCGCTCGCGCGCCTGGCGTTGCCAACCATGCGTTCAAGTTCTTGCGGACGTCCGCCACTGTCGATCTGCTGCAAGTTCATCGGTCACCAACGGACGAATTGTTGTCGTTTGCGAAATTCACGAACGGCCTTCGATTCCTGGCGGCGCGTCAACCTTCCTGATCAATGCGCCGAGCAATCCCCAGAAATGCTCTTCACCCGGATAGCCGCGGATACGGCCGACTTCGCGCCCCTTGTCGATTAGGACGAACAACGGCGTCAACCGCTCGTTCGCAATGAAGGCCAGATCGGGCGGCAGAGCCCGGTCTGTGTCGACGCGCCGTAACGGCGCGCGTTTGCCTTCGTCGGTTTTATCATAAACCGGTGCGATTTCCCGGTCGAAGGCGGCGCACCAGACGCAACCGGCCTGTTGGAACATTACCAGCTCGGCGGCGCGCGCCGAAACATCGGTCAGCGCGATATACATCGCGCCTACGACGGCAATGCCAGCAAAATATTTCACCAAACATGAAACTGTCGGCAAATTTATTCTCTTGCTAATTCGGTGGATAAACAAAGTCCGCTTGCTTCGCGATATTATATATCATTAATTTCGAATGTGTCGACGAAAGGTTGGCGGCGATGAGTCTCGATGTCTCGGTCAGCGGCGCCTTTGTCGCTGGATTATTGTCGTTCGCGTCGCCCTGCGTCCTGCCTTTGGTGCCGCCCTATCTGGCCTATATGGGCGGCGTCTCGATCGCGGAACTGCGGGCTGGACAGCGCGCGTCCGCGCGATGGCGTGTGCTCGCGGTGGCGGTGGCTTTTGTCGCCGGCTTTTCGAGCGTGTTCGTGGCGCTCGGTGCGACCGCGTCTTTGATCGGGCAGGCGGTTGGCGCCTATCTCGGGCTTCTTGGCTATGCGGCGGGCATTCTGCTCGTCATCATGGGCCTGCATTTTCTCGGGGTCTTCCGAATCGCGTTGCTCGATCGCACCGCGCGCATTGGCATTGCGCGCGAGCCGGCCGGTCTTGCCGGGGCCTATGCGATCGGCCTGGCATTCGGTTTCGGCTGGTCACCTTGCGTCGGGCCGGTTCTTACCGCGATCCTGCTGATGGCCGGTGCGTCGGACAGCGCGACCGAGGGCGCCTGGTTGCTACTCGTCTATTCGCTCGGCATTGGCGTGCCCTTTTTGATCGCCGCCGGTTTTGCCGGCGCTTTCATGCGCTGGAGCGCCCGGTTTCGCGCGCAACTCGGCAGAATCGAAAAGGCGATGGGCGTTTTTCTGATTGTTGCCGGCGTGCTGATTTTCACCGGGCAAATGCCGGCCATCGCCTTTTGGCTGATCGAGACCTTTCCGACGCTGGGAAAACTAGGCTGACCAACGACAACGGCCCCGAAGCCAGAAGGCATCGGGGCCGCTGGGCCGTCGCTGGCGAACGTCGCGATCAGTTGCGGCTGCGCATGCGAATCTGGAAGCTGTCGAAGCCGAGTTCGGCCACTTGCAGCCACGCATAGGCGTCGTTGCGGTAGGGCACCAGGCTTTCGTACAGCTTCTTGAAGTGCGGATTGGTCGCCGCAAGACCGTCATAGATTTCGGTCGCTGCTTTGTAGCATGCTTCCAGAACCGGTTGCGGGAACCCGCGCAACAAAGCGCCATTCGCGACCAGCCGCTTGAGCGCCGGTGGATTGACGTAGTCGTATTTCGACAAGGTCCAGACCCATGCATCGTTCGATGCGGTGATGATGGCCGCCTGATAGTGTTTGGGCAGTTCGTTCCACTTCGCCATGTTCATGATGTTGTGGGCCTGGCCGCAGCCTTCCCACCAGCCCGGATAGTAGTAGTATTTAGCGACCTTGACGAAGCCGAGCTTTTCGTCGTCGTAAGGACCAACCCATTCGGCGGCGTCGATGGTGCCCTTTTCGAGCGCGGGATAGATATCCGGCGCGGCGAGTTGTTGCGGCACGGTGCCGAGCTTGGCCAAAATCGTGCCGGCGAAACCGCCGACGCGGAATTTCAATCCCTTGAGATCGTCGACGGTGTTGATTTCCTTGCGGAACCAGCCGCCCATCTGCGCGCCGGTATTGGCCGCAGCAAAGCCGATGCAGTTGTATTCCTTGAGCAGGCCGTTGAGCAATTCCTCACCGCCGCCATGGCGTATCCAGGATATCATTTGGCGGGTGTTGAGCCCGAACGGCAATGCGGTCCCGAAGGTGAAGGCCGGGTTCTTGCCGAAGTAATAGTACAGCGCCGTGTTGCCCATCTCGACGGTGCCGCTCTGCACGGCGTCGAGTACCTGCAGACCGGGGACAATTTCGCCGGCGGCAAAAGTCTGAATCTGAAACTTGTTGTCGGTGATCTCGGCGACGCGCTTGGCGAAATACTCGCAGCCGCCATACAAGGTATCGAGCGACTTCGGCCAACTGGCTGTCAGCCGCCATTTAATATCCGGGTTCGATTGCGCAATCGCAGGCGCTGCGACGGTCGACGCCGCGAGCCCCACGCCCGCGGCTTGCAAAAATTGACGACGCTTCATGGCATTTCCCCTCTGTTGGTCGGTGCGCCGACCGGAGGAGGTTCCACTTTTCTTATCGCCTTTTTATTCCGCTTTATCTCTTATTCGCGCTTCCGCTGTCGGCGCCCCACATGAGAAAGTTTACGCCAATGCGCGCGAATAAATAGCCCCCGATTTTGGAAGCTGTGCCAGCGCGGTCGATGTATTGTTGCGGCGCAACCAAAACCCAAGCCAAGGTTGGCGCTAACCGAAGCGGAATGCCAGCAGATTATCGAACGAGCGCAACTCGATCAGGATGCGATGCAACAGGTTGGTGTCGCGCGTTGTGATTGCGCCGGGGATAAGTTCGAGCCCGGCCTTGGCGCCATCGACCAGGCGGCGGAATTCCGGGCTGTTGTGCACGGTCGCACTGGCGATACTGTCGCAGCGGTCGAGGATATAGCCGTAGATCGAGGCCTTGTTGGCAATGGCGAAGCGCACCTGCGGCTTGCTCCAGTCGAGGGCATTGTCGTTGTATAGCATCAGCGCATCGGCAGCCGCGTTGGCGTCGCGCACGCAGTCGGCCAGCACGACGATACCGCTTGTCTTGCGCAGGTCGTAAAGATCGCCGCGAATGGCGCTAAGCGACTGGCTGGCGGCATCGGCACGGCCGGACCTGAGCATCATGTCGGCGGCGACGAGGCGCGCACCGATATTGACGAGGGTGGTGCCGTAAAGGGCAATGCCGGCGAAGGCATCCGGTGCCTTGCCGGAAAAACGCGCGTTGAGTTTCGCCCAGGCGTCGCGCAGCCGGTCGAGTTCGAGCGAGGCGAGGTCGGTATTGCCGGTGCGCAGATAGCCGATTGCCACCCGATTGTGTCCGGCGGCTTTTTCCACTGCCGCGTTGAAGTCGGCGAGATCGCCGGCGAAAGTGGGGCTGGGACTTGCCAGCAAGCCTGGACCCAGAATGGCAAGGCCGAGGACTGCGATACGCGCAAAGCTGACCGGCATGTCTGTTCACCGCACTGTGAGACGAAGATATGAGCTATTATGAATATAAGAGGCGCTGCGGCGAGTCCGTTCTCGCCGGTATGGATTACGGCGGACGATTATGAACTTATCACGGCGGCATCTCTTGCTCGGGGCTATGGCGACCGGCGTTCTGGGCGCGCCCGCTGCGCGAGCCGACGATCCGGTACTGACCGATGACGGGCTCTACAAGCAATCCTGGTTTCTGGAAAGCTTCCTCGATCTGCCGGATGACCTCGAGGACGCCCGCAACGCCGGGAAACGCTTCGCCGTCATGTGGGAGCTTAAAGGCTGCCCCTATTGCAAGGAAACCCATTTCGTCAATTTCGCCCGGCCGGAAATTGCCGACTACATCAAGGCCAATTTTGAGGTGCTTCAACTCAACATCATCGGTTCGCGCATCGTGACCGATTTCGATGGAGCAAAGCTGTCGGAAAAAGAAATGGCGGCGAAATACGGGGTGCGATTCACGCCAACTTTCCAGTTCTTCGCTGAGCGCGCCGCTCCATTGAAAAACGAGCCGCCGCAGAAGCGGGAAGTGGCGCGCGCGCCGGGCTATTTGCGGCCCGATGATTTCCTCGCAATGTTCCGCTACGTTCGGGAAAAGGCTTATCGGGACAAGAGCTTCCGTGATTATGTCAAAGCCCTGCCGAGCTGATCCGAAGGCGCGCAGCGGCCGCCGCGTTAACGTCCATATTCTTTTTTGTGAATATGATTTGACCTCTTCGCAGCCGTCGTTATGGTCATCGGCGAAGGGGCTTCGTGTCGGCCCTGTAACGATCTTTGGGAGGTTCTTTCCATGCGGCATCTGTCTCGTCGCGCCGCCCTGGCGCTCGGCGCCGGAAGCGCTGCCATCACACTGGTCGGCTGGAACGGCGGCGCGTTCGCCACGCCGCAGGCCGCCGGCGATGACATTGCCAAATTCACCGGTGGAGCGACGCCTGAAAAGGGCAAGATCTCTATCGAACTGCCGGAGATCGCCGAGAACGGCAATACCGTGCCGCTGTCGTTTTCGGTCGATGCGCCGATGACCGACGCCGATTATGTCAGCGATGTACTGGTCGTTGCCGAAGGCAATCCGAATCCGGGCGTGGCGACGTTTCACTTCACGCCGCTTTCGGGCAAGGCAGAAGCCGCGACCCGTATCCGTCTGGCCACAACACAAAACATCGTTGTCGTCGCGAAAACCAGCGGTGGCAAATTTTATACGTCGCAGAAACTGGTCAAGGTCACCATCGGCGGTTGTGGCGGCTGATCGCGCCGACTGCCGCGTTGCTTTGACCCATAGCCGAATTTGAATTCCAGGAGACGACCATGGCCGAAACGCCGAAGATCAGAGTTCCCAAGACCGCCAAGAAGGGCGAAATCGTCGAAATCAAGACGCTGTTGCCGCACATCATGGAAAGCGGCCAGCGCAAGGATAAAGACGGCAAGACCATTCCGCGCAAGATCATCAATAAATTCGCGGCCGAGTTCAACGGCAAGCCGGTGTTTTCGACCAATATCGAGCCGGCGATCGCGGCCAACCCCTATATGCAGTTCTTCGCCAAGGTCGAGGAGAGCGGCACTTTCAAGTTCACCTGGACCGACGACGATGGTTCGGTGACGACGGCGGAAGAAAAAATTGCCGTGGCCTGACCGGTCGAATGCCGCGCGCAATGTCGCGCGGTCTAAGCTATAAAAAGACGGCATCAGGTTTAGGAGGATTCGGTCATGCGTTCGGACATTCTAGCGACTGGCGTGGCGGCAATTATCGCCGGTGCATTCGTCGTTGCCGGCGCTTTGGGCGTCTACGCACAAGCCAAGAAGCCGGCGCCGCTTGAACTCGGGCAGGATGCCGCCGCGCGGCCGTGGAAGCGCTATCCGGGCTGGCCGGCCGCCGACTATTCGAAATACAACACGCTCGGCCAACTGGCGTCCGCGCCGGCGCCGAAAGGGCCGCGCAAGATCGTCGGCCCCGTGACCGGCGATGCCGCCAACGGCGCCAAGCTGGTGGCCGATCGCACGCGCGGCGGGTCATGCCTGGCTTGTCATGTGATGGGGCCGGCCGGCAACGCGGACTTGCCGGGTAATGTCGCACCCGATCTATCGGAAATCGGCAATGCCGGCCGCGAGGACGAGTGGCTCTACAATTACGTGTTCGATGCGCGCGTCTACAATCCGGACACCGTGATGCCGCCCTGGGGCAGCCACGGCTTTTTCTCGGAAGCCGAAATCAATGACGTCGTCGCCTTCCTCAAGACATTGAAGTCGCCGGCGGTGTTCAGGACCGCGCTCGACAATCCCGAGAAGCGTCCGCAGCCGGTCGAAAAACGCGACAATCTCGATCCGCTCGAAAATCCCGGCATGTGGGCGGTCGATAAAGGGCAAGAGCTCTGGAAGGAAAAGAGCGCCTCGGGCTTCTCCTGCAACACCTGCCACAGCGATCCGGCCGCGTCTTTCAAGACCTGGGCGGCGTCGATGCCGAAATGGGAGCCGCGCCTCAACAAGGTGCTGGGCGTCGAGGAGTTCGTCACGCGTCATGCCAAGGCGACGATCGGCGTCGACTGGTTGATGGAAACCGACAACAATCGCGCCATGTCGGTCTATCTGCATTTCCTTGCCAACGGCACGCCGATCAAGGTCGATACGGCGAGCGCCGAAGCCAAGGCAGCGATCGCGCGCGGCATGGAACTGACCAAACGCAAGGTCGGTGCGCTCAACATGGCCTGCACCGATTGCCACGGCATCGCGGTCAACAAGTGGATTCGCGGACAGTGGATGGGCGAGCCGAAGGGCCAGTACGATCACTTCCCGACCTGGCGTACCAGCCTGCTGGCGATCTGGGATATCCGGCAACGCTTCCAGTGGTGCTCGGTCAATATTCGTGGTGACGAATTGCCGCCGGATTCGAAGGAATATGGCGATCTGGAATTGTATCTCGCCTCGCAGAACGAGGGCCTGAAGATGAGCGTGCCGGGCATTCGCCATTGAGATAGATCATGGCCGGGCGATGCCCGGCCATTCACGCTAGAGCTGCGACGAAGTCAGGCAAATTCGGGGTCACATCCGGAATTGTCGCGGATGAAACGCGAGTCGTATTCGCAATGGGATCGAGAGTCTTTTCATGATCACACGCCGTGAAATGCTTCAGGTCAGCGCCGCGACTGCGGCGCTTTCGGTAGGTGCGGGCGATTTCTCGCGCGCATTCGCACAGCAAAGACTGACGCAGGACGATCTCACCCGCTTCGACGCGGTCGGCAATGTCACGTTGCTGCACGTCACCGATATCCACGGCCAGCTGATGCCGGTCTATTACCGCGAGCCGAGCGTCAATCTCGGCGTCGGCGCCGCCAAGGGATTGCCGCCGCATCTGACCGGCGCCGATTTCCTCACCAAATTCGGCATCGCTCCGAAGTCGGCCGCGGCCTATGCGATGACCGATCGGGATTTCACTGCGGTTGCCAAAACCTACGGCAAGATCGGCGGCCTCGACCGGCTGGCGACGGTGGTCAAGCAAGTACGTGCCGAACGCGACGGCAAGGTGCTGTTGCTCGATGGCGGCGACACCTGGCAGGGCTCGTTTGGCGCCAATGCGAGCCGCGGCCAGGACATGGTCGATTGCATGGCGCTCTTGAAGCCCGACGCCATGACCGGCCATTGGGAATTCACCTATGGCGAAGCCCGGGTTCAGGAGATCATCAAGAGCCTGGAGTTTCCGTTTCTGGCGCTGAACATCCGCGACACGGAATGGAACGAGCCGGTGTTCGACGCGGTCAAGATGTTCGAGAAGGGCGGCGTCAAGATCGCCGTTCTCGGCCAGGCCTTTCCCTATACGCCGGTCGCCAATCCGCGCTGGATGATGTCGAAATGGTCGTTCGGCATTCGCGAGGAAGAAGTGCGCGTCCAGGTCGACAAGGCGCGCGGAGCCGGCGCGCAGCTCGTCGTTCTGTTGTCGCATAACGGCTTCGACGTTGATCGCAAGCTCGCCTCGCGCGTTCAGGGCATTGACGTCATTCTGACCGGCCACACCCATGACGCGCTGCCGGAAGCCGTGACGGTCGGCAAGACGCTGCTGATTGCCTCGGGCAGCCATGGCAAATTCGTCTCGCGCCTCGATCTCGACGTGCAGGGCGGGGCAGTCAAAGCGTATCGCTACAAGCTGATCCCGCTGTTTGCCGACGTCATCAAGCCGGATGCCGCGATGACGGCCGCCGTCACCAAGGCGCGGGCGCCTTACGCCAAGGAATTGTCGCGGGTCGTCGGTCACGCCGATTCGCTGTTGTACCGGCGCGGCAATTTCAACGGCACCTTCGACGATTTGATCTGCGCGGCGCTGTTGAAAGAACGCGATGCTGAGATTGCTTTGTCGCCGGGCTTCCGTTGGGGCACCAGCGTATTGCCCGGTGCGCCGATTACGGTCGAGGACATTCACAACGCCACCGCGATCACCTATCCGCAGGTCTACCGGCTGCCGATGACCGGTGAGCGTCTCAAGGAAGTGCTGGAGGACGTCGCCGACAATCTGTTCAATCCCGATCCGTATTATCAGCAGGGCGGCGACATGGTGCGCTGCGGCGGGCTTGGCTATTCGATCAATGTCGCAAGGCCGATCGGTCAGCGCATTTCCGCCATGACACATCTGAAAACCGGCAAACCGATCGAGGCGAAGCGCGAATACACGGTCGCCGGCTGGGCCAGCGTCAACGAGGGCACGCAAGGCCCCAATATCTGGGATCTGGTGGAGCGCCAGATCGCGTCGGAAAAGACCGTGCGGGTAGCGCCGAATTCGTCGGTGAAAATATCCGGGATTTAGCGGCCGCTCCTGTCCGCCATGGGGCAAAATGATCGTGTGCACGGCGACGATTTTATTACATTCAATAAATAGAATGTGATAAAAGACTGGCGGGAGAGAGCGCTGCCGGGAGTTGCCGATGACGGATTCGAACGACGACACGCGGACCTCGCGTCGCCGGTTTTTGACCGGTGCCGCCGGCCTTGCCGCTGCGGGTGCAGCAGGCGCGGCGCGTGCTGAAAATCCAAAAAATCTGCCGCCGAATGTCGCCGACTGGAGCAAGCATCTGGGCGATGGCGTCGCCGTGCGGCCTTACGGCCATCCGTCGAAATTCGAGAAGGACGTCATTCGCCGCGACGTACAATGGCTCACCGCCAGCCGCGAATCTTCGGTCAGTTTCACGCCGTTGCACGAACTCGACGGCATCATCACGCCGAACGGATTGTGCTTCGAGCGCCATCATTCCGGCATCGCCGAGATCGATCCGGACGACTACCGTTTGATCCTTCACGGTCTGGTCGACAGGCCGCTGATTTTCACGCTTGAAAACCTGAAGCGGCTGCCGCGCGTCAACCGCATTTACTTTCTCGAATGTGCCGCCAATAGCGGCATGGAATGGCGCGGCGCGCAGCTCAACGGCTGCCAGTACACGCACGGTATGATCCACACGGTGCAATATACCGGCGTGCCTTTGAAGCTGTTGCTCGAGCAGGCCGGCGTGAAAGCCACTGGAAAATGGCTCCTTGTCGAAGGCGGCGATGCTTCCGGGCTCGATCGCTCGTTGCCGTTGTCAAAGGCGCTCGACGACTGCCTGGTTGCCTACCGGCAGAATGGCGAGATGCTGCGGCCGGAGCAGGGCTATCCGGTGCGTTTGGTCGTGCCGGGCTGGCAAGGCAATATCTGGATCAAGTGGCTGCGCCGCATCGAAGTCGGCGACCAGCCCTGGTACACGCGCGAGGAGACGGCGAAATACACCGATCTGATGGAGAACGGCAAGGCGCGCAAGTTCACCTTCGTGATGGATGCGAAGTCGGTGATTACTTCGCCTTCGCCGCAAGCGCCGATCAGGCGCAAAGGCTTCCAGGTTATTTCCGGGCTGGCATGGTCGGGCCGCGGCAAGATCAAGCGCGTCGATGTTTCGCTCGACGGCGGCCGCAACTGGCGCACCGCGCGTATCGATGGACCTGTGCTCGATAAATGTTGCGTACGTTTCTACGCTGAGGCCGAGTGGAACGGTGAGCCGTGGCTGCTGCAATCGCGTGCCATGGACGAGACCGGCTATACGCAGCCGAGCAAGGACGCGCTTCGCAAAATTCGCGGGGTCAATTCGATCTATCACAACAACGGCATCCAGACCTGGGCGCTCAAGGCCAATGGGGAGGTCGAGAATGTCGAGGTCGGTTAGTTTGATCGCCGCCGCGCTGCTGCTGGCGTCGCCAGCCTTGGCGCAGGACAAGGTGGCGGTCAGGAAAAGCCCGCCGCGCAATTACGGCGTCGGACAAGCCGCGACACCGGCGCAAATCGCCGGTTGGGATATAGATGTTCGTCCCGATGGCCAGGGCGCGCCGCCCGGCAAGGGATCGGTGAAGGACGGTGAGAAGGTCTATCTCGAAAAGTGTGCCGCCTGTCATGGCGAGTTCGGCGAGAGCGCCGGCCGATGGCCGCAACTGGCGCAGGGTAAAGGGACACTGGCGTCACACGATCCGGTCAAGACGGTCGGTTCGTATTTTCCCTATCTGTCTAGCGTGTTCGACTACATCCGCCGCGCCATGCCGTTCGGCGATGCGCAGTCCTTGAGTAACGACGAACTTTATGCGGTCGTCGCCTTCGTGCTTAATCTCAACGACATTGTCGACGACAAATTCGTTCTGTCGAAAGAGACCTGGTCGCGGGTGAAGATGCCGAACGAGAACGGCTTCTACGACGACGACCGCGAGAAGAGCGAAAAGGCGTTCTGGAACAGCAGGCCCTGCATGACGGATTGCCGGCCGCCGGTTAAGATCACAGGGCACGCCGCCGTCATCGATGTGACGCCGGAAGACAAAACACCGCGCAAAGGCGGGGTCGAATAGAATTTCTTTCGCTGCGACAATTTGTCGACGGCGGCGCAATGAATAATAAATTGGGCGGCATGGCGGACCATGCAACGCTCGACGCGACATGGGAGGTTCGGGCGATGCGTCGGGCGATGCCTGCACGAAAATCGGCAACGCGACTTTTGGCGTTAGGCGGCGGAATGGCTTTGGGCCTGTTGGCGCCCGTGGCACAGAGCGCCGACGTTGAATACGGCCGCTATTTGTCTTCCGAATGCACGACCTGCCACGGCGCATCCAAAGCCGACAGCACAATTCCGAACATCCACGGTCTGGGTGAATCGCATATCGCGGAGGTCATCAAGGCCTACCGCACCAAGGCATTGCCTAATCCGGTGATGCAGACCATCGCCGCGCGGCTGGGCGATGATGAGATCGCTGCGCTTGCTGCCTATTTTGCGACGGCCAAAAGGCCGAAATAACCACAAGGGGGCACTATGACTAACATTACACGCCGTCACTTCGGTATCATGGCCGGAGCGTCGTTATCGACGCTCGGTCTGCCGATTCTTTCCGCGCCAGCTCTGGCGCAAGGCAAGCCGCGCGTCGTTATTATCGGCGGCGGACCGGGCGGGGCAACCGCCGCCCGTTACATCGCCAAGGAATCGAACGGCGCGATCGACGTGACCTTGATCGAGCCGCTCAAGACCTTTACCACCTGCTTCTTCTCCAACCTCTATGTCGGCGGCTTCCGCGATTACAAATCGCTGACCCACAATTACGACAAGGTCCGGAAGGGTGACGTCAAAGTCGTGCATTCGATGGCCGCGTCGATCGACCGCGACAAGAAGCAGGTCGTTCTCGCCGGCGGCGGCAAGGTCCCTTATGACCGCTTGCTGGTCGCCCCCGGCATCGACATCAGGTTCGATTCGGTGCCCGGCTATTCGGAGAAAGCCGCGGAGGTCATGCCGCATGCCTGGAAGCCCGGCGCGCAGACGCAGCTTCTGGTCAGGAAGCTCAACGCGCTGAAAGACGGCGACCAGATCGTCATGATCGCGCCGCCCAATCCCTATCGTTGCCCGCCGGGACCTTATGAGCGCGTGTCGATGTTCGCGCATGTGCTCAAGAAGAAGGGATTCAAGAAGTCGCGTATCGTCATCCTCGATCCCAAACCCACTTTCTCCAAGCAGGCGGTATTCAGCGAAGGCTGGGAGAAGCATTATCCCGGCATTATCGAGTGGCAGGATCCCAAGATCCACGGCGGCATCAAGGGCGTCGACGCCAAGACCGGCGAGGTGAAAACGGATTTCACCAATTACAAGCCGGCATTGGTCAATGTGATCCCGGCACAGCACGCTGGCAAGATCGCGCGCGACGCCGGCCTGACCAACCAGACCGGATATTGCCCGATCGATGCGGCGTCGATGAAGTCGACGGTCGATCCGAACATCTTCATCGTCGGCGATGCCTCGATCGCCGGCGAGATGCCGAAGTCGGCTTTCTCGGCCAACAGCCAGGCCAAAGTGGCGGCTATGGTCATTCGCGCCGAATTGACAAAGTCGCGGGCCTTCCCAGCGCGCTATTCCAATACGTGTTGGAGCCTGATCGCGCCCGACGACGACGTCAAAGTCGGCGCCAGCTATGAGCCGGTTGACGGCGCCATCAAGGCGTCCAGCACCTTTGTCAGCCAGCGCAACGAAAGCGCCGACCTGCGCAAGCAGAACTACAAGGAATCGGTCGACTGGTACAAAGGCATCACAGCCGATATTTTCGGATAATTGGCGGAATTCCGCGCAGCGCTGAACGGCGGCCCATCGGGCCGCCGTTTTGCGTTCGCGCGCCGTTTCGCCTATGAAAGCGGCGGCAACTGACGTTTCACCCCTTCGAGTCCGGGACTTCCATGACCAAGCTTAATCTCTCCGTCGCTGTCGGCCCCTATGACCGCACGCGCGCGCTCATCGATGGCTCCGTGCAGATCGACGGCGTCAATCCGTCCTGCATGACCCTGTCGCCCGAAGAGATTTTCTTCCGCGCCTTTCGCCATGCCGAATTCGATATTTGCGAATTGTCGCTGTCGAGCTTCACGGTCAAGACCGCGCAGGGCGGCGGCCCCTATGTCGGTGTGCCGGCATTCGTGTCGCGCGCCTTCCGCCACACCTCGATCTATGTGCGCACCGACCGCATCAAAAAACCGGAAGACCTCAAGGGCAAGCGCGTCGGCGTGCCGGAATATCAGCTCACTGCCAATGTCTGGGCGCGCGCGATTCTTCAGGACGATTACGGCGTCAAGCCGTCCGACATCCAGTGGGTGCGCGGCGGCATCGAGGACGCTGATCGTCCCGAGAAGATAAGCATCAAGCTTCCCAACGACGTGAAACTCGAAGACGCGCCGGCCGGCAAGTCGATTTCGGCGATGCTGGCGGAAGGCACCATCGACGCCTTTATCGCGCCGCGGCCGCCGTCGCTGCCGAAGAACACGCCCAATATCGGCTGGCTGTTTCCCGATCCGGTGGCCGCCGCAAAGGATTATTACAAGCGCACCGGCGTATTCCCGATCATGCACATTGTAGGCGTTCGCCGGACACTGGCCGAGCAGCATCCGTGGCTGCCGGGGGCGGTTTTCAAGGCGTTCGACCAGGCGAAAGCGAGGGCGCTTGAACTCCTGAGCGACACCTCGGCGACAAAGGTGACGCTGCCCTTCATCGAGGAAAGGCTGGCCGAGGCAAAATCGCTGATGGGCGAGGATTTCTGGTCCTACGGCATCGAGCCGGCGCGCAAGACACTGGAAAGCTTCTTCAGGCATCACCACAGCCAGGGCCTGTCGTCGCGGCTGGTGACGCCGGAAGAGATGTTCCATCCGGGCACGCACGAAGCCTTCAAGATCTAGCCGGGGAGCAAGGGCGATGGCGGCTATCAAGGTGTTCAGCGGCGGGGCGCCGAAGGAAGTTTTCCTGCGCTTGGCTCCGGCCTTCGAGCGGCAGAGCGGGCACAAACTTGATTTCGTCTTCGCCGTCATGTCGGCGCTGCGCGACAGACTGGCGGCGGGCGAGAAGACCGACGTGCTGGTGATGCCGACGAATATTCTCGACGATTATGAAAAGAGCGGGCTCGCGCTTCACGCGCATCGCGCCGTGCTCGGCCTGGTCAGAATCAATGCCGTTGTGCGCACCGGCGCGCCGCGGCCCGATCTGTCGTCGCCGGACACGGTCAAACAGGCCATGTTGAATAGCCACGCGATCGCGCATGCGACGCCGGGCGCGACGCCGAGCGGCACCCATATGGGCAAGCTTCTCGATCAACTCGGCATTGCCGATGCGATGAAAGGTAAGGTCATTCATCGGCCGGCGCTGGAAGGCGGCGTGCAACTGGTGGCGAGCGGCGAGGCCGAGATCGGCTTTTATCCGAAGAGCGAAGTCATCAACATCGAGGGGCTGACACTGGCCGGGCCATTGCCGGCCGCGATCCAGCTCACCACCATCTACGGCGCTGCCGTAGCGTCGGCGAGCGCCGCACCGGACGCGGCGGGGGCTTTCATTGGCTTTGTCAACGATCAGAAGAATCTTGGCGTCTGGGCCGAGGCCGGCTTCGACCAGCCGGGCTGACTGTGCCAACAAGAGTGTCGTCCCCGCGAAGGCGGGGACCCATACTCCCAATCATCCGAATGCTTAAGAATGCTAGTTAGCTATCCAAAGACAGCTAACTAGCAAGACTTGTGGTTATGGGTCCCCACTTTCGTGGGGACGACAGTGGCTTACTTGCGCGGTGGGATCTGGATTAGTTCGGTCAGTTGCGCCTTGGTCAGCGGCTGCGGAATGAACTTCAAAGTGACCGCTTCTTCCATCAGAGAATCGACGCCGACGATTTTGTCCGGGTCGACCAGGCCTTTCGGGAAGAACTCGTCGCGCACGCGCTTGGCCATCGGCTCGCCGACCTTGACGAATTCCGCGTAGTCTTTGATGACTTGCGGGTTCGCCGAATACATATAGTCGATGGTCTCGCGATAGGCCTGCATGAAGCGTTCGACGATCGCCTTGTTCTTTTCCAGATAGGCGGCGTTGGCGACCACGGTGCGGATCGTCTGGCCGCGCACCAATGTCGCGTCGGTTGCCTTGGCGACGATGTGGATCTTACCTTCTTCGAGTTCCTTCAGGCCGAACGGCGGCGACGCCCAGCCGACATCGACCTGATCAGTCATAACCGTCGTCAATGTCGTTGCCGGATTGCCGGTGGCTTGCGGCTTGGCGGTCAGCTTAAATTCGTTAATGAAGGCGCGCACGACGCTCTGGGTCGACGAGCCATTGCTGGAGAAGGCGATGGTCTTGTCGGCGGTGTCCTTCAGCGTCTTGATTGCCGGGTTCTTGGCATACCAGTAGTCCGCCGCGCCGGTCGCCTGGGCGCCGATGATGCGCACCGGCGCGCCCTTTGAGTAGGCTGCCATGGCGCCCAGCGTGCCGACCGCGAGGCCGAGATCGACGCTACCGGAGATGACGGGCTGCAGGGTTTCACCGCTGCCGGACGTGTAGATCATCTCGAGCGTCAAGCCATGCTTCTTGAAGATACCGGCCTTGCTGCCGAGTTCGGTGATCGCGGTGTCCCAGTTGCCGCGCTGGCCGATGGTCATCTTGATGAGGTCGTCGGCCTTGGCCGGAACGGAAAGCGCAACGGCAGCCATCGCCGCCAGACCCGCGATATGTCGGATATGCTTCATTTCATAGCCTCCCTGAGTGATGTTTCTAGCTTCGCTTGATGCTGTCGAGACCGCCGAGGCGGCCGACGACGGAATTGGCGCCGATCGACAAAACGAACAGAACGATCAGCATGGCGTACATGCGCGGCATGTCGAAAATGCTGTAGGCCTGGATGATGAGAAAGCCGATCCCCTTGTTGGACAGCTTGGTTTCGGCGAGCAGGGTGCCGATCAACGCGACGCCTAAACCCAGCCGCACGCCGTTGATGATCGGATGCCGCATCGCCGGCAGATAAATCTTGAACACCATCTGCGCTGTCGAAGCGCGGAAGCTGTTGCCGACGCGGATCAGCACCTTGTCGATCTGGCGCATGCCGGCGGCCGCCGACAATGCCACCGGGAAGAAGCAAGACAATGTGCCGAGCGCGATCTTGGAGCCGGGGCCGACGCCGAACCACATGATCATAATCGGAAAGAAAATGATCTTGGGCGTGGGTCCGAGATAGTACAGATAGGACTCGAAAGCCTTCGACAGGAACCGGTTAGCGCCAAGCACGATGCCGACCACGAGCCCAAGGCTGCCGCCGATGGCCAAAGCGGCGCCGACTTCGCCGGCGGTGACTGCGAGGTTGAAGTAATACTCACCATGCGCGAGCAGGTCGAACATGGCGCGGCCGATCGCCAGCAGCGACGGCACGACATCGCGATACAGCCAGCCGGAATGCGACAGGAATTCCCAGACCGCGAGAACGGTCAGGATGATCACAAGCCGCAGCAAAGTTACCGGGCTTAACACCGGCACCGAAGCGGGCAACGGTGTTACTCGGCTCGTGTCAGCCATCGCTCAGCCTTTTCCAAAATCATGAAGAACATCACGCTGACCAGAACCACAAAGCAGATCGCGGCATAGGTCCCGGCCAGGTCGTAGCGTTCGGCCAATTCATTGATCAACTGGCCGAGACCGCCGAAATTGATCAGAAATTCGACGCCGACGACATTGATGAGGGCGAAAATCAAACCGAGGCGTATGCCGACGAAGATGGTCGGCAGCGCCGCCGGAAACAGGATTTTCCAGAACTGCTGCGTCGGCGTCAGATTGAAACTGCGCCCGACATTGACCAGCACCTTGCGGGTGCCGGAAATGCCCTCAAGAGTCTTCAAGATCACCGGCGGCAGCGCCGAGACGAAGCCCATCATAATGATGGTCCAGGCGTTCCGGCCGAAGATCACCAGGAACAGCGGATAGCACAGCACCACCGGAGCCGAGGCGAGCGCCGCGATCCAGGTTTCGCAAGCCTGCTGCAGCAGCTTGAAACGATGCATCAGCACACCACCGGAAACACCGAACACGGTGAGCATGACGCCGGCGGTCAGGCATTCGGTCAACGTCAGAACGAACCGGTGCAATACCTGCTCTTCGACGATGATGCGAGGGAAGCTGGCGATGATCTCGGAAGGCGGTGGCACGATGAAGCGATTCAGGCCGCCGCTACGGATAAACACTTCCATGAGTACAAAGAACGCGACCAACGTGCCGATCCCGGTAAGCGCGGGCAGCGCGCCACTAAGCCTGAAGCGCTGCGTTGGAGTCGTGGCTGTCATTGTCATGTTGTTGAAACGTGGTGCAGCGCGTGTTCTTCCTCATCGCGCATGCCGCGGCTGGCTTCTTCGCGCAGATCGGCCCAGATTTGCGCGACGTAGCGGCCAAAAGCCTCGCTGCCGACGATTTCCGAGGTGCGCGGGCGCGGCAGGTCGATATCGACGATGCGCTTCACCTTGCCGGGCCGATACGTCATCACCAGGATGCGATCGGACATCTGGACGGCTTCGGTAATGTTGTGCGTGATGAGAAGCGTGGTCTGCTTCAATTGCTGTTGAATTTGCAGCACTTTGTCGCCGAGCAGCAACCGGGTCTGCTCGTCGAGCGCGGCGAAGGGCTCGTCCATCAGCAGGATTTTCGGCTCAGAAGCGAGGGTGCGGGCCAGCGAGACGCGCTGGCGCATGCCACCCGACAGTTCGTTCGGATAGCGGTTCTCGAAGCCGTCCAGACCGACCAGCGAGATGAAGTGACGGGCGCGCTCGATACGCTGCGCCTTTGGCATGCCAATGAGTTCGAGCGGGAACGCGACATTGTCGGTGACGCTGCGCCAGGGGAAGGTCGACTCTTCCCGGAACACCATGCCGATCGATTGATGCGGGCTGTTGATCGTTTCGCCGCCGACGCTGACGACACCCGAGGTGTGGCCGATCAGTCCGCCGATGACGTTGAACAGTGTCGACTTGCCGCAGCCGGACGGGCCGATCACCGACAGGAACTCGCCCTGCCGCACGCCGAAGGAAACGTGATCGACGGCGATTACAGGGCCTTCCTGGGTTTCGAAGCGAACGACCACGTCGTCGACCACCAGGATGTCGGTATTGGCTGGATTGTGAGGAGTGGATGTCATGACTCTTTATCGCTTCTATTCACTTTTGCCAGTGGCGCCTTGCGCCGTCGTACCGGCATAGCCGGGCTCGACCCTTACGTCGACAACGGCGACGGCGCCTGCCTCGACGGCGGCGATGGCCTTTTCAAACACGGCGGCGAGGTCGTCAATCGATTCGACCGGGCCGAAGCCTTGCGCGCCCTGGGCGCGGGCAATGCCGGCCAGATCGATATTGGGCTCGGAGATACGTTGGCCGATCCAGCGGTTTTCCACCGGCCGGCTGCGCATGCGGGCGACCCGCTCCTGATGCAGCTCGTCATTGAAGAATGAACGGTTGTTGGCGACCACGATCAGCAGCGGGATGTGATAGTGAACCGCCGTCCAAAGCGAAGTCACACCCATGAGGAAGTCACCGTCGCCGCAGACCGCGACCACGAGGCGTCCGGAGCCCTTGAGCGCCAGCGCCGCGCCGACTGAAATGCCGGGGCCGCCGCCGACGCCGCCGCCGCCGTCGGAACCGAGATAATCGAGCGGATGCCGCAGCGGCCAGCTCGCGCCGTTCCACGACAGCGAGACATGCGTGAGGGTGGTGGGCCGATCGCCAGTCGCGCGGTGCAGCGCGTCGGCCATATGATCGACCGTGACTTTGCTGCCGGAGAGTTTGGGAAACTCACGCTGGGTTGCAGGCAAAGCCTTGGCATTGGCTGGCCCGAGCGCCTCCAGCAAAGCGGGCACGGCGACATCGGGCTCGCAATCGATCATCACGTCGACCGGCGGCAAGCCCTGATAGTCCATGCTCCAGCCATTATGCAGACGATGATCGACCGACACCTGCACGACCTTGGCGGCAATGGTGCTGCCAATGTTTTTAAATGTGCCGGCAATATCGAGCCAGTCCAGGCTGAGAATGACGTCGGCCTTGCGGATCGTATCGGCAGCCTCCGGCGACAACGAGATGACTCCAGGCGCGCCGGCATGCAGCGGGTGATCGGTCGGGAACGCCGCGGCGACTTTCAGGTCGGTAACGACGCGCGCGCCAAGACGTTCGGCCAGCACGATACGGGTCTTCCATGCGTTGACGTCGCGCGAGACCCGGCCGGCGAGGATGACCGGATTCTTCGCCGCCCGCAGGAGCGCCGCGGCAACCTTGATGGCATCGGCATCGGCCGCGCTTTTGACCGTGGGCATGTAGCGCTTGGTGTCGATTGCGGCGACTGGCTCAGTGAGCTTGGCTTCCTGCAACTCGACGTCGAGATTGACGTAGGTCGGCCCGCACGGCGCGGTATTGGCGATCCAGGCGGCACGCAACACCGATTCACGCGCCGCGACGGGCGAACCCGGCTGGTCGTCCCATTTGGTGTAGCCGCGCACCAGCGCGCCCTGGTCTCGAGCCGTATGTATCCATTCGATCCACGGCCGGCGCTTTGCGGCATCGTTCGGGCCGGTGGCGCCAATGATAAGCATGGGCATGCGGTCGCACCAGGCGTTGAAGATCGACATGGTGGCGTGCATCAAGCCGACATTGGAGTGCACCGCCGCCGCCATCGCCTTGCCGGTGACCTTGGCGTAGCCGTGCGCGATCGCGACCGCGCTTTCCTCGTGCAGGCACAGCAGCATCTGCGGTTGTTCGTTGCCGAGGTAATTCACCAAGCTGTCGTGCAGGCCGCGATAGCTCGCGCCGGGATTGAGCGCGATATAGGGAATGTCGAGGGCGCGGATCGCGTCGGCGATCACGTCGCTGCCGAACGCGGCGGCATTGACGCCGGCGGGGACGGGGCGATCGACGGAGGCCGTGTCGGCAATGGCAGGATTGGAATTCGGCATGCAGTTTGGGTCAGCCCGCGATTCCCTGTGCGCCTTTCGGCCACAGGGGCCGTTCAGGCCGCCGTTTCTCCCCATGATTGGCGCCTGTTGGTCCGGCGCGGCTGATGTTGTCGCACAGTATAGGCTTTGACATTAGTGCTTAATAGCCGCTAAATTCTCACGTCATTGGTGCAGATTCCACAACAATAGTGAAGCCGCTTGGACCGCTTCCGAACCATGGAAAGTTTCGTGCGGGTGGTGCGGGCCGGCAGCTTCACCATCGGCGCCAGCCAGCTCGGCCTGTCGCGCGCTTTGGTGTCGCGGCACATCAGCGATCTGGAAACGCATCTCGGCGTGCGCCTGTTGAACCGCTCGACGCGATCGCTGGCGCTCACCGAAGAGGGCACCGCCTATCTCGAATTCTGCGAGAAGGTGTTTCGTGAAATCGAGACCAACGAGCGCGCCATCCTGCGCACCCACACGGAGCCTGCCGGTACGCTCAAGGTGCTGGCGCCGAAATCGTTCGGCGCCGCTCATCTGTCGGACGCCGTTATAGGGTTCGCCAAGGCGCAGCCGCGGTTGCGCGTGTCGTTGATGCTGGAGAATACACCGTATCGCGGCACGTATGATTTCGCCGAACGCGATCTCGACGTCGTTTTGTGCTTCTCCACCATGCGCGGCGCGTCGGTGGTTGAGGAAAAAATCGCGACGCTTGATTGGGTCCTGTGCGCGTCGCCCGAATATCTCGCGCGCGCCGGCGAACCGAATGAACCCGCTGCGCTTGGCATGCACGCATGCCTCGTGCATGTTCATGTATCGCCGAATGATGCGGTATGGCGATTGACCGGGCCCGATGGACAAATTCCGGTCAAGGTGCGCGCGGCGTTTTCATCCGACGGCGCCTTCACCTTACGCAAAGCCGCGGTCGCGGGCCTCGGCATCACGATGATTCCGCGTTACGCGGTGGCCGAGGATTTGGCCAGTGGCGTATTGGTGATTGTATTGCCGCGCTACCGGATTGCGTCGCGACCGCTGTTGGCGGTTTATCCGAAGGCGCTGGTCACGCCGGCCAAGGTGCAGGCTTTCGTCGCCTATCTGAAGGACTGGATGGTCGAGCGGAATTTCGACGGCACTCAACCTGGCTGACGCAAGCGCGCCAGAACCTTAAGTCCGGCATAGCCATCGACCGGCTCCATGCCGGCGCTTTTCTGGAACGCGCCGACGGCTTTGACCGTATCGCTGCCGGTGCGGCCGTCGATGCCGTCGGTCTTGAAGCCGCGTTCATTCAGACGGCGCTGGATTTCCTTGACCTCATCGATGGTCAGCACGCGTTCGCCGCCAGGAAATTGCTGGCGGAAGCCACCGTCGCCGCGCACCAGGTCGCCAAGATGCACAAGGGCGAGGATGTAGCTGATCGACGGATTGTAGGAATAGACCGCGCGGAAGTTCTGTCCAACCAGAAAGGCCGGGCCACCGCCGACCGGCAGCCACAGCTTCACGGAATCGTCGGGCCGCGCGAAAGCCGCGCCGTCGGCGCGCCGCACGCCAAGCGCATGCCATTTCGCGTAAGTGCGAATGCTGCGGTTGTCGGCCAGATGCCTGTTGAAGCCGGGCGGCCATTTCACCTCGCAGCCCCAGGCTTCGCCGCGGCGCCATTTGCCGCGCTCGACCAGATAACGCGCCGTGCCGGCGAGTGCATCGTCCGGTTTGCCGAACGGGTTGGCGCGGCCGTCGCGGTCATAGTCGACGCCGAGGTGAAGCCAGACCTCCGGCATCCATTGGGTATGACCCATGGCGCCGGCCCACGAGCCGATCATCGCTGCGGGTTGAGCCCAGCCGCGATCGACAATAGTCAGCGCATTGATCAATTCGGCTTCCCAATATTTGCGGCGTCGCGGTTCGCCGTAAGCCAGCGCGGCGAGAGCGGGAATGACCGGCCGCATATATTTCGGATTGTCGATGACGTCGCCGAACGACGACTCCATGCCCCACAGCCCGAGAAGCACATGGCGGTCGACGCCGTAATCGGCCTCGATGCCCGCCAGCAGCGGGGCGAATTCCCTTGCGCGCTGCTTGCCGACGGTCACCCGCCAGTCTGAACAGCGGCGGTTGATATACTGCCACATCTGCTCAGTGAATTCAGGCTGCTTGCGCTGCGATTCATAGACGCTGGTGTCCGGCGTCACCGCGTTCATCACGCGATCATAGGTTTTTTCCGAGACGCCGCGGCGCAGAGCTTGAGCGCGGAAGCCCGCCACCCAGCGCGCGAAACCCGGCGGTTGCGCAGCCAAAGCGGCGCTGCCGAAGGCCACGCTTACGGCCAGGCCGAGCGCGCTGCCAAGCAGCGCGCGGCGGTTGAGTTGCGGAACAAGTGAAGCGCTTTCGATTCGGTTCATGCACGGCAGTCTAGCGGCTGACGACCGGCAAACAATCGGCGCGCCGAACTTGCGCGCGACCATCGCGCCAAATCGAACGGCCTCCGCGACAGTCTGCCGCGGAGGCCGGTTCAGCATTTTTCGCGCGCCGGTCTACCTGACCGAGCCGTTGACCGCCGCGCCGGCGCTGCCGCTGCCGGTCGTGGTCCGGTTCTTTTTCTTGACGGCGGTATTGCCGGAAGCGTCGGCGCCAACCTTGGCGCGGGTGCCGCCAACGTTCGCGTTAACGCCCGCGTTCGAGTTTGATTTGGTGGCGCCGCTGGTTCCGCTATTGCCAACGCCGACTGCCGCTCCGCCAGACGTCCCGGCGCCGACATTGGCGCCGACCTGGGCGAAGGACACGGTGGTGGCGAGAGCAAATGCACTGGCGAGCAGCGCAGTTTTCAAAGCCTTCATAAGAATTCCTCCTCGGCATGATGGGCTGAATGAGGTTCCCGGCGCGACGAACGGCGCGGTTCACATGCCAGTCAACGGATGGCAGCGGGATAGGTTCCCGGGAACCCGTGATTGCGCGTCGGTCTATTTAGTTCCCGCGACGCCAAAAACGGCGCGGCTTGCCCGTTGCCGGGGCCAAGGCTTTCGCCTCTTCCGGCGACAAGACGACAGGCGGCTTGTCGGGAATTTCGGGGGCCGGATCGCCGGGCATGATCTCGGTGCCGCGGCCGCCGATCAGGTTCTCATAGGACAGGACCAGCGACATGTAAGGATTGACCCAGACCCAGCCAAGTTTGGTCACCACCTGCATATTGAAATGCAGATGGTACGATGTGCCATTTTCAAAATCGCCCCAGGTAGCGACCTTGCCGATGATTTCGCCCTGGCTCACTTGGCGTCCGCTCACCAGGCCTTCGTCATCCATGAATTTCGGGTTCATGTGCAGGTAACGAAAGCGTACGAATTCGTTCGGCGTGTTGATGACGATATAGGCGCCGAGATTGCCGGGCATGCGCCAGATCAAGCCGTCGCGTACCGCGGCGATCGTGTGTTGATAGGGCAGGCAGCGATCGGCGGCTTCGTTTTTCAGCACGCAATTGCTCGGCCGCATGTCCTGGCCTTGATGGCCATAGCCGCCGGGACACTGGCCGACTTGGAAGTCGCGCAGTTCGCAGAAATTGTCGCGCCACGGATAGGTGAAATTGATCGCAGTCGCTTCGTTGAACAGCAGCGGTATGCCGTTCACTTTGCAAGTATAGGGCCCGTTCTTGCGGCCAAGCCGGCCGGTGTGGCCGCTGCGATAGCAGTCTCCCCACGGCATGAAGGATTGCGACTTCACATAGGCCGGCGCGTTGGCAAACGGAAAGCGCATCGCCGCATAGACATTATAGTCGGCGCGGCCGGGCATCTTGCGCCAGCCGGTATTCGGAATGAGATCGCCGGGGCCGTAATAGGTGAAGTCGGATTTGGCGGTGGGCCGCGTCAAATCGAGATGCGGCGCATGGATTGTCTGCGGCGTGCCGCCGGCGGTGCGCAGCAGCTGCAGGAATTTCACCGCGACCGGATCGGCTTCGCGGCATGACGGATACCGGGACGACAGCCGGCGGTCGTAACACTGGATCGAAACGATATAGGGCACGCCGAAACGTTCGAATACGTAACGGACATGGGCTTCGTGCAGGATTCGCCGGATGCCGGGAAAAGCTTCCTGCAGATCCTTGGCCGGGAATGTTTGGTGATGATCCGGGCCGTCGAGATCGTAAGTGAAGCCGGCGCCGGTGATTTCGACCTCGACCGGTTTTTTTCTATATTGAAACCGGAAGCCGCCATCGCCCTGATTGAGCGTGAATGTGCCGGTATACCCAGCAGGTCCCGGCAGGAAATATTTGGTCGGATGAAACGGGCCGAAATATTTGTCGGCGCTTTGCGCGTCCTGTTTGCCGGCGGCAAGATCGGCGCGGAACGTATCCATGTCGATCGGCAGCAGCACCGGCACGCTGCTTTTGGCTATACCGGGAAATCGCTTTTCGATTTGCGCATTGATGCGGGCGAAGGCTGCCGCCGGCGGCGCATCGCCTTGGTCGGGGAGAGATGCCGCCGCCGCCGCCCAATCGATTTGGGTAATCGTGACGCGGGGCGCTTCGATTTCAGTTGCAGCGGCGCTGCCGGCAATCAGCAGAGCCGCGGTCACGACGACCGGAAATCTCAATATACGTCCCTCGACTGCGGCAACGCCGAACAAGGTTTAAGACTAGGGGGTTCCGCCACCGGCGAACAAGGGCGGGACCGGCGCGGTAAATTGAAGCAAGGCGCCCGGCCGTTCCCTGTGATGGGGACGGTCGAGCGCAGATGAGGCTCAATCCTTGGCGCGTTCGACGTAGGAGCCATCCTCGGTCATAATGACGACGCGGGTGCCGACGGTGATGTGGGTCGGAACCATGGTGCGCACGCCGTTCGACAGGATCGCCGGCTTGAACGAACCTGACGCGGTCTGGCCCTTCATCGCCGGCTCGGTGTCGGTGATTTCCAGCGTCATCTTCTGCGGGATCTCGATGGCGATGGCGGTGCCTTCATGCATCGACAACTGGACCTTCATGCCTTCCTGCATGTAGGGCGCGGCGTCGCCGACGACATCGGCCTGGATTTGGACCTGGTCGTAGGTGGCGTCGTTCATGAAGTGGAAGCCATCGGCGTCCTGGTAGAGGTAGGAATATTCGACCTCTTCGACATGGGCGCGCTCGACCGGGTCGGTCGTTTTGTAGCGCATCTGGGTCTTCACGCCGTCGGAAATCCGGCGCATATCGATCTGCGTGGTCGGCGTGCCCTTGCCGGGATGGAAACTTTCCGCATGCAGGACGACACAGAGCTTGCCGTCGAGATCGACGATATTGCCCTTA
>CAITJJ010000243.1 GCA_903892675.1 uncultured Hyphomicrobiales bacterium
CAGCGCCACCACCGCGCCCATCAGCTTGAGCGCCAGCACCTGCGTGAACGGCAACAGCGCCATCGGGTCGGTGAATATCAGGCCTTCCATGCGGCGCTGCTCAGGCCACATCAACGTCACCATCACGGTGCCGAGCAGCAGCAGCTTGGCGATGCCCTTTGCGAAATTGGCCAGCGACTGTTTCGAGAACAGCCGCTTGAAGCCGGCGAGCGGCGAGACCTTGGAAAATTTCGGCGACAGCCCCTCGGTCGTCCACACCAGGCGATGCTGCACGAGATTGCCGACAAGCGCGGCAATGGTCAGCACCAGGAAAGGCATCGCCAAGGCGCCGATCAGTTCGAGACCGATCTTCTGGAACAACCCCGGCAGCGCCGGGCCGTCCATACTGATCCGGTAGGAATTGGCGATCAGGCCGCGCAACGTCGCCGTCAGGCCGTCAGTCATGCTGCCGGCAAACGACATCAGCACCAGGGTGCCGCCGGCAATGATGAACCAGTTATTGACTTCCTGACTCTTGACGACGTCGCCTTTCAATAGCGCATCGTCCAACCGTTTTTGTGTTGGGTCTTCTGTTTTGTCGGTTGAGTCGGATTCGTCTGCCATGGCTTGTTCCCGCTAGCGCCTTGGCGCCAGGTCATGCAGCACACCTTCGACATAGCCGGTGAACGTGCCCATCATGGCGCCGATCACGGCCAGCAGCAGCAACAGACCGAGCAGAATGGACAGCGGCAAGCCGATGAAGAATACCTGCATCTGCGGCATCAGCCGCGACAGCACGCCAAGGCCGAGATTGAACAACAGGCCGAACACCAGAAACGGCGCCGACAACTGAATGCCGATTTTGAATGAGCCGGCGATCACCATGGTGATGTGCTTGGCGATGTCGCCGACGATCGGCACCTCGCCCGGCGCGAAAATGTAATAGCTGTCATTGAGCGCCGCGATCACCATATGGTGCATGTCGGTGGCGAAGATCAGCGTGACGCCGAGCACCGCAAGAAAGTTGCCGACCAGCAGGCCCTGCTGGTTCTGCGTCGGATCGACCGCTGTGACGAAGCCTAAGCCCAGTTGCTGGGCGATCACCGAGCCGGCGACCTGCAAACCGGAAATCGCCAGCCGCGCCGTCAGGCCGAGCACCGCGCCGATCAGGATTTCCTGGAACAGCATCATGATGACGGGCCCGAGCGCGGTCAGGGTGATGGTATAGGCGGCCTGATGCGCCGGCAGCAGAATGGCGGTCAGCACCAGCGCGATGGTCAGCCGCACGCGCGCCGGCATGTTCATTTCGCCGATGCCGGGCATCATCATCACCATGGTACCGACGCGCGCGAAGGTCAGCATGAACGCCGCCGCCAGCATCGGTAACAGGGAGATGTCGATTTTCATCGCGGCGGCTTTCGCGTCCAGACGGCCGGGAGCGCGATCATATCCTCAACCGCTGACGATTCGCGCCGCGATCCGCAACATTTCGGCGTTGAGCTTTTCCGCCATGAACGGCAGCGCGATCAATAGCGACACGAAGATCGCCAGGATTTTCGGCACGAATGCCAACGTCATTTCCTGGATCTGGGTCAGCGCCTGCAACAGCGAGATCGCCACGCCGACGACGAGGCCGACCAGCATGACCGGCGCCGATACGATTACCAGCGTGTAAATCGCCTCGCGCGCGACATCGAGAACTTCGGGACCGGTCATTGGCTGCACACTTTCCTTTAAACGAGTTCGCGAAAACCTAGATCGGCATCCGCATGATTTCTTCGTAAGCCGCGATCACCTTGTCGCGCACCGCGACCACGGCATCGATCGCCACTTCGGTTTCCGCCACCGCGGTAACGACGTCGACCATGTTCGACTTGCCGTTGACCATGGCCTGCGCCTGCGTATCGGACTTGCGGCCGGTCTCATGCACGGCGTTGAGCGCTTCCTTCAGCACCGAGGTGAAACTCGTTTCGGCCTTGCCCGGCCCGCCGGCAATACCGGCCACGGCCGACGACGGATCGGCGCCAAGCTTGGCGATACTGGCATAGGCGTTCGCGGCGGAAATCGGTGAGGCCATGGTGTCTCTTCCTTATCGGTCGCGATCCGGCGCGCGATGCGCCGGGGGGTCATTAAGCTTTCAGAATGTCGAGGGTGCGCTGGAGCATGCGGCGGGTGGCGCTGATGACGTTGATATTGGCCTCGTAGGACCGCTGCGCCTCGCGCATGTCGGTCATTTCGACCAGCGGATTGACGTTGGGATATTTGACGTTGCCGTTGGCGTCGGCGGATGGATGGCCGGGCTCGTATTTCAGCCGGAAGTCGGATTTGTCGGTGTCGACCTTGCCCATGCTGACGACGCGCGCCTCCAGCGAGCGATCGAGTTCGCTGTTGAAGGTCGGCACCTTGCGCCGGTATGGATTGGCGCCGGGCGTGGCCGGGGTCGAGTCGGCATTGGCGATGTTCTCCGAGATGATGCGCATGCGGCCGGCCTGCGCGCGCAAGCCGGACGCCGCGATCGTCATCGTCTTGAGAAAATCCACCGTCGTCTCTCCTTAAATTCGATTGGCGCGCGTTATCGCTTGCCGAGCGCGGTCTTCAGCAGGTTGAGACTGCGCGAATAGAGCGCGGTCGCCGCCTGGTAATCCATCTGGTTGGCCGCCACTTTCATCATCTCGTCCTCGAGATTGACGGAATTGCCGGTCGGACGAATCTCGTAATTGCCCTTGCTCTCGGTGCGGAAGGTCGTCCCGCTCATGCTCATGCCGCCGATGTGCGCACCCTCGTTGGTGGCAAGCCTGACCGGCGCAACCGGCTGCGCCGCGATCACGCCGGGTTCCCGGAATTTCGGCGCGACCACGTCGCGCTCGCGATAATTCGGCGTATCCGAATTGGCGACGTTTTCGGCCAGCACCTTCTGGCGTTCCTGGTTCCAGTTTAGCCGGGTCCGCAGCATGGAGAGGATCGGAACGTCGGTTATCGCCATGCTGCCTCCCGCTGTGGGCCGAATCTCCAAGGCGAGACCGGGCCAGCTAGGCAGACTTTGCCGGGTGTATGGTTAACAGCTGGTAAACAGCGCCAGTTGACGGGCCAGCCGCGATGCCGTTTACCATCCTTGAAATGATGCGATCAGTGCCCAGATGCGGTGCGGCGGCGCATTTGTTAATAGTTCGTTAGTGGTCAAGGCGGCAAATTGTGCCTAATAGAATTAACCTTTCGGGCGATTCTCGCCTCGGCACCTGTGAGGCGAAGCTTGGAGCGCATTGAATGTTCGACCTGTTCGGCGACGGAATGCCGCTGCCCGCGAAATTCTTCATCGCGTTTGCGGTGGTGCTCGCTTTGATCGGTCTGTCGGCCTGGCTGGTGCGCCGCTTCAGCGCCAATCGACTCGGCGGCGGAAATGCGCGCGGCCGGCAGCCTCGCCTCGCCGTCATCGACGCCTCGCCGGTCGACGGCCGCCGTCGCCTGGTCCTGATCCGCCGCGACAATGTCGAACATCTCCTGATGATCGGCGGCCCGACCGATGTCGTGGTCGAACAGAATATTGTGCGCGGCGCGACCTCGACCCGCGACACGCCGCGCGAACCGGCGCGCGGTGAGCCGCCGCGCATTGAGCCCTCGCGCAACGAACCGGCGGCGCGCGGCGCGTCAGCCGCCGAAACCAATTCATGGCCGCTGCAGCCGGCCGGTGAACCGACCCCGGTCGCAGCGCCCCGGCCCTATCGTACCGCCGCGACCGAAGAGCCGTGGCTGCCGCCGGAGCCGGGCGCCCGCGCCCGTCCCGTCGACAATAACAGCCTGACCGGACTGGCCGCCGAATTGTCGACCCGCCTGACACCGCCGGAGCCCGCGCCTGTCGCACGCAGCGAGCCGCCGGCCAGCCCGGCACCGCCGCCGGCGCCCGCCGTCGCCGCGCCGGAGCCGGTCGCCGCCGCGCAATCGAATAACGATCAC
>CAITJJ010000244.1 GCA_903892675.1 uncultured Hyphomicrobiales bacterium
AACGCTGATCGCCGCCGCCGGCATTCGCGGTTCGGTCGCGCTGATCGAGCGCAAGACTCGCAACGTTCAAAAGACGCTTGTCGGCCCCGGTCTGCCGGTGTGGTCGGTGGCTTTCTTCCCTGACAGCCGCACTTTATTGACGGGTGGCGCCGACAGAATGCTGCGGCGCTGGAACGCGGTCAGCGGCGAGCCGATCGACGCGGTGGTGCTCGGTGCGCCGGACGATCCATTGGCCGCTTATGCGGGCGACCGCGGCGCCGAGGTGTATCGCGCCTGTGTCGCCTGCCACGCACTGACACCGGACGAAGGCAACAAAGCGGGCCCCAGCCTTGCCGGCATCTTCGGCCGCAGGATAGCGACCTTGCCCGGCTACCGTTTTTCCGACGCGCTCAAGACGATGAACATCGTCTGGACGATGGAGACCGTGGCAAAAATGTTCGAGGTCGGACCGGCGGCCTATACGCCCGGCACCAAGATGCCGGAACAGACGATTGGTTCGGCCGACGACCGCCAGGCGCTGGTCGACTTCATCGCCAAGGCAACGCGCCCGAAGTGAGCGGCTCTAGTTGTCGCCCTTTTCCTCGCGTTCGCGCAGATAATCCTCGGTGGTGCGCGCATGCGGCCGTGGCGTCGCCGCGAACGGATCGAAATTCTCCTTGGCCATCGCGCTGACGCGGCAGTCCGCGCACATGCGAATGACGTCGAGGCGCTCCTTGGAATTCTTGTACATCCAATGCTGGCCTTCCAGCTTGGCGATGACGCGCTCCACTGTGCTTTTGACGCCGAACGGCGTGTCGCAGACGATGCAGTGAAACGGCTCTTCCTGCTTGATGACGCGGTTCATCGCGGTGGCGGCGAGGAAGTTGAGTTGCGGCTTGAGGCTGATGACCTTTTCCGGGCAGGTCGCCTTGCACAGGCCGCATTGCACGCAGGCGTCCTCGGCGAAACGCAGCATCGGCTTCTCGGGATCGTCCGATAGCGCGCCGGTCGGGCAGGCCGACACGCAGGACAGACACAGTGTGCAGCCGTCGACATTGACGTCGATCGTGCCGAATGGCGCGCCGTCCGGCAGCGCCACGATATCAATCGGCGACGGCGCCACCGCGTGCATTTCGCGTAACGCCAGCCGGATCACTTCGCGCTTGCCGCCGACGGCCGCGAAGGTCGATGGCTTGGCGGCGCCATCCATCGGCGCCATCGCGCGCAAGGTCGTGCCGAGCGCATCCGGATCGTCGGTCTCGATCGTGGCGACGCGCGCGCCGTCAAAGCCAAGGCCGGCAAGGATCGGCTCGGCCAGCGCGATGGTTCGGGCAAGTCCCGCGACATCGTGGCGCGGTTTGGCGCGCAGCAGGAAACGCACGGCGGAAGCGCCATAGGCCAGAGCCGCGGCACTCGCCTCCAGCCCGACCTGCGTGATCTCGTTGACCTGCAACGGCAACACGTTGGCCGGCAGGCCATCGCCGTGGCGCGCCAGCGCATCAATCAGTTCGCCGCCGTGATCGGCGTCATGGAACAGCAGCACCGCGCGCTTGCCGCCGGCGTCGCGATAGGCGCCGAGCAAAGTGCGCAACTGCCGCAACAGCGCGTCGGCCGGCGGCAAAGCGTAAGCGGCCGCGCCGGTCGGACAGGCGGCCGCGCATTGGCCGCAGCCGGCGCAAATCTGCGGATCGATCGCGACGTGATTGCCGTTCGGCGTTATCGCGCCGGTCGGGCACAGATCGAGACAGCGGCGGCAGCCGACGATCCGCGAGCGCGAATGCGCGCACAGATCGGCGTTGAAATCGATGTAGCGCGGCTTGTCGAACGTGCCGGTCAGATCGCGCGCCTTGAGTACTGCGCGCAGCAGCGCAGCCGGATCGGCCGGATCGGCGCGCAGATAGCCGTCGCGCAGATCGGCGGCGGGAAACAGCGGCGCATCGCCCGACAGATCGATCAGGATATCGCAGCGCGACACCGCGCCGTTGCGCGCCGGTCCGAAGACGAGTTCGTGGCGCGAGGACGGACTCGGCGCCGCATAGTCGTCGACGGCCAGTTCAAACGCGCCGAGGTAGCCTTTGGCCGAACGAATGGTGCCCTTCACGACCGGAAATTCGGTGATGCGAACGGGCGCCATGCCGGCCGGCCGCTTGATCAGCACCGTGACGTCGAGATGGTCCTTGAGCAGTTGGGCTGCTTCCAGCACGCGCTCGTCATTGCCATACAGCAGCGTCACGCCTTCGCTCGACAGGCTGACCCACGGATAGGCCGGCGCCGGTTCCGCCGCCGCCGCGATCAGCGCCGCCATCTTCGGGCCGCTTGCTTTCGCGTCGGCCGACCAGCCGGCGGTCTCGCGGATATTGACGAAGGTCATCGCGCCGGCGTTGTCGATCTCGTCGGCGGCTTCGGTAAAAAGCGGCGCTTCCTGCGTGCAGGCGACCAGAATGTCGCCGCCGCCCGCGGCCACTTTACGAAATTTGTCGAGTTCAGCGCGGCACAGATTGCGGCCTTCGACCACCACGCTGTCGCCACATACGCGTCGCACCGCGTTGCCGTCGAGCGGCATCGTGTCTTCGCAGGAACAGATCAGAACGTGACGCGGCCGTTCGGCCATCGGCTTTATAACCTTTGCGCTGGTCGACGCCGGGCGTGACGCATGCCACACGGGGCTTTCTGGTATTTTGCTCAAGATCCGCGGGACTGGCCTTGGGACCTTGCATAGCGTTATTATCGTTATTCGAATGAAAAAGTAAGAGCGAGGCGCAATGCCGCTGGAGACCCGGGCGCGTTCACGAAATGCCGCAGAGCCGGACTTGAGGCTGCCGCCGCCTTTCACGCCGGTACGGTTGCGCGAGTTGGGCGACGCTTTCGAACACGCAAAAGCGATCGCGCCGGAGCAGGGCGCCGGCACGCTCGTCTATGTCGGCCGTTTCGACTTGGCGGAATTTGCCGTGGTCGTTGAGCCGGACGAGCCGCTGCACCAGGCGCGGCGCGTCTTCTATGCCGGCATGGTGGCGCTGGCCGACGCACTATCGTCGCATGCGCAGCCGGAAACCGAGATCACCTTCGGCTGGCCGGATTCGATTTCGGTCAATCAGGGCCTGGTCGGCGGCGCGCGGCTGGCCTGGCCGCAAGGCACGGGCGAGGACGACGTGCCGCAATGGCTGGTGTTCGGCGCCATGATCCGCACCGTGTCGATGACCGACGCGGAACCCGGACTCAATCCCCTGGTGACGGCGCTGGAAGAGGAAGGCTTTACCGACGGCCTGTCCAATCATGTGGTCGAGAGTTTCGCCCGCCACTTCATGGTCGCGATCGATTCCTGGCAGGAGAGCGGGTTCGGCGGGGTCGCCAGTAATTACCTGGCGCGATTGCCGGTCGAACAGGGATTGCGCCGCGACATCGACGTCAATGGCGATTTGCTGCTGCGCCGCATGGGCAAAACGGGCGCCGAACGCGAGGCGCTGCTGCCGCGGCTGGCCGAGCCGGCATGGCGCGATCCGATCAGCAAGGGACCGCGCACGTGAAATTGCTGCGCACCATCAGGCTCGATCCTTCCGACACCTTCGTGTTCGAGAAGGCGGCGGAACCGGGCGAATGGGCGGTGTCCGGCGCTTTCGTGTTCTGGGATATCGATGCGTCGGCGCTGCAAGGCAAGGCGCGCTCGGCTTTTCGCAGCGGTTTTCTCGGCGTTGAATCGCTCGGCTGGTCGACCTTGGTGCAGATCGTCGAGGCCGATGCTGCCGATCGCGCGCGCGTGGTCGATCTATTGGCGGAAAAGCTGGTCGCCCATTTCGGCGCGCCCGATATAAACACGGCGCGTCTGGCGGCGGACGAAGAGGTGAACTTCGCCGAGCAGCTTTGCACCGAGCCGAAGGATATCCTCGTCGGCGTCCATCGCAGTTTCGAGGACGGCGCGGTGCGCGAAACCTTCCGCACCTTGCGGCCGCGCGAAGGGGCAAAGCCCAACCGTGTCTTCGAGTTCCTCGAGGTCGACGGCGCCGATGACGATCAAGGCGCCGATCAGGTCGACCTCCTCGCCATGGCCGACAGAGAGCGCAAATGACGGATTTCTGGATTTCCTGCGGCCATCATCTGCTCGACCGCGAACCGGGCGGCGGCCTCTTGCTGACTGACGATTTTCTTAAAGTGTATCTGGCGCGGCCGGAATTGATCCCGCCGCCGGAGGCCTGCGTGGTCGAGAAGACACTCTATGGCGCGCTGCTCGCCGATCCGCGTCTGGCGATATCGGCCTCCGACATCGCCGCCATCGCCGATGCCGATGCGCGGGAAAACTGGCAGGTGCTGATCGCGTTCCGCGATCTGCTGCTGCGGCACAGGACGCTGGAAGGCGCCTATGCCGAGTTGATGCGCGCCGGCCCCGGCAAAACGCCGCTGTTGTTCGTCAATCAGCTGGTCCACGTCATTTTGCGCAACGCGCTCGATGGCGTGGAAGATGCGCAGGTAGTGCGCGCGGCTGAGCTGTTTTTCCGCACCCAGCGCGTCACCTTGCATGAGGGGTCGCTGATCGCCGCCGACGAGGAGATCATCGGCGGCATCAATCCGGCGCCGCAATCGCCGCTGGTCTCGATGCTGGGAATTCCCGCCGACGCGCAGATCGACGTGCTCAACGACGAGAATGCTTCAGGCTATTGGGCGCGCAGCGATCAGTTCGACATGGCCATCGATCTGACCGCCGGGCGCGCCGGACTTGTGGCGCTGGCCGAGGTGATGCGGCGCTGGATCGCCCATGTACTTGGCGTCGAAGTGGCGATCGAGCCTTTGCCGGAACTGCGCGAGGTCAATCTCGCTTGGTATGTCGGGCTCGACGCCGACGCCACGAAAATCGGCGACATGATGTGGAACGGCGAGGAGATCGACGAGGCGACGATGTCGCGCGTCATCGGTCTGTTCGCGCTCACGTTCCGCGATTCCTCGGTCGTTCTCGACCGGGTCAAGGGCGAGCCGGTCTATCTGATCCTGGCGATGACGCCGGAAAAGACCATCCGCCTGAAGCCGCAGAATCTGGCGACCGGTCTGCCGATCCGGCATCTGGAGGCGGTCGGATGAGCAATGTCCCTCCGCATATCAGCATTCCTGTCGGCGTCATCGTCGAACGCAGCAAGAGTGAAAATCCGTGGGCCGAGTTCTACTGGCGCGCGACCGGCGTGCTGGCCGGCCAGCCGGAGACGCCAGCCTGGACGATATTGAGCGACGATGGCCCGCGCACGACGTTCTATGCCGGCACCGCCGTTGTCGCGCTGTACCGCAGCGAGACCGGATTCTACCGCGACAACCTCAACTCCGGCGCGCCAGCTTTGTGGATTGCGTTGCGCGCGGCCGACGGCGCGCCGCCTTTCACCATCGCCGCGGTGACCGCCGATCCGGCGGAAGGCGAAAGCTTCACCGAAGCCGGCACAGATCTGGTCGAGCAGGTGCCGATGCCGACTTCCATCCAGCAATTGCTCGCCGCCTTTGTCGCGGAGCACCACGTCGAACGTCCATTCTTCAAGCGCAAGCGCGATCGCGCCAACCCTGAAGCGATGGCGCGGCGCGGCCGGGCATCGGGAGACGATTTCGAATGACCGAGCCGGAGAATTTTCTCGCGCGCTGGTCGCGCCGCAAGCGGGTGGCCGAGGAGCCGCCGGCCGACGCCGTGCCGCCCGATTCGCCAGAGCCGATCGAAGGTAAAAAGGCAGCGGACGGCACGCACCTCGGTGCGGCGAACGAGACCGCGACGCCGCCTTTCGATCCGGCCAGTCTGCCATCGATCGATTCGATCGGCGCGCAAACCGACATCACCGCATTTCTCAAACCGGGCGTACCCGGCGACCTGCGGCTCGCGGCACTTCGTCGCGCCTGGGTGACCGATCCGGCGATCCGCGATTTCAAAGGCCTGGCGGAAAACGATTGGGACTTCACCGTGCCAAACTCCACAATGGGATTTGGTGAAATCGATCCCGGTCTCGATATCAAAAAAATGCTGGCCGATGTTTTTGGCGACACGCCGCGCGCGAAGCCGCCGGAAGCCGAAGGTCCGGCGGCCGCGGATCAACTCACGCCACCGCCGAAGGAATTGCCGCAACCATCGGATCGCGCGGCGCTCAATGCGCCGGATAGTTCCGCGGTTGCGGCGAAACCAGGCGAGAAAATATCGCAAACTCCATCCGCTGACGACGAAATGGTGCGTAGCAACAATAATATTGCATTGCAAAACAATGGCGACGCGGCCGATGACGAACCGATCAAGCGCCGGCGTCCACAGGGCGGTGCTTTACCGCGATAATCGTACGGCCCATAGCCTCAAGCTATTGACCGGCGCGCGCGCCGGGCATTACCCTTACATTGTAACTATTTGAAAGAACGCGGATGCGCGATCCGGGCCTCGACCAAGCTATCCGTGCCGCTGGCAGCGTCAGCGAACTCGCGCGCTTGCTCGGTATATCGCAACCGTCCGTGTCGAACTGGACTCGCGTTCCGGCGGAGCGTGTGACCTCGGTCGAGAGCCTGACCGGCATCAATCGCGTGGTGCTGCGGCCTGATTTGTTCGGTGAGGCAAGAATGAGCGGCACTGTCGATGAGATCGATGCGGCGCGCGCGCAGGAGTATGCGCTGCTCGCGGCATTGCTGGTGCGCGCTCCCGATGCCGCCTTGCTCAAGCGTCTCGCCGGCCTGCGTGGCGACGGCAGCCCGCTCGGCATGGCGCACATTGCGCTGGCGGAAGCGGCGGCCAACGCCACCACCCAGCAGGTCGAGCGCGAATTTTTCGATCTTTTCATCGGCGTCGGCCGCGGCGAACTGATGCCTTACGGTTCCTATTATCTCACCGGCTTCCTGCACGAGCGCCCGCTGGCGCGGCTGCGCGACGACCTCGGCAAGATCGGCATCGAGCGCGTCGAGGGCAATGTCGAGCCGGAAGATCATGCCGCGACGTTGTGCGAAATCATGGCTGGGGTCATCGGCGGTCAGTTCGACGCGCATCCCGGCAGCGATCAGGAAATCTTCGAAAAGCACATGGCGCCATGGATGGGCCGCTTCTTCAGGGATATCGAGGCGGCCGAAGCCGCGAAATTCTATCGCCCGGTCGGAACGATCGGACGTCTGCTGATGGATATCGAGACGGAAGCTTTCGCGCTGAATGTGTGACGCGCGACGGCGACAAGCCGTTTAGGACTACAAAGCGCTAAAGCGACAAAACGTTAAAGCGACAAGACGATACATAGGGATCAAGGAGGACTGGCGATGAAGTCGGAACCCAAAACAAAATTAGGACGCCGCGATTTCCTGCGCGCGCTCGGCGCGGGCGCCGGTGTCGCTGTCGCAACGGCGGCGCCGATCGCGACGCCGGCTTCGGCGGACACCGAAAACAACGATGAAAAGCGTAAGGCGCGCTACAAAGCGGATTCCGCCAGCGTGCAGACCTTTTATCGCGTCAATCGTTTTCCGAGCTGAGGGAGGCTAGGCCGTGTTAACAAAAAGATCAGAACGACAGGCACGTCGCGGCAGTCTCGCAGCGGCAATCGATA
>CAITJJ010000245.1 GCA_903892675.1 uncultured Hyphomicrobiales bacterium
ACTCTTCGCTCGGATACCGACCGCCTGCGCCACCGACGATGAACCCGTTCATCACAGCACTAGATCAGGCCGCGCAAATGCAATAATCTCTCCCTCGCGCTGGTACAAAAAATCCGTCAGGCCAGCCGCAAGGTGCGATTTCTGCCGCAAACCGGCAGTTTTTGCCGGGAACGGCTCTGAGTTTTTTTATTTATCGCGTTTCCGGACGGCGAACCGGTGCCCACTTCGCCTGGAAACGCTCAACTCGCCGAAGCGGCCGCCGGCGCAAATTTCATCGCCACGCCGTTCATGCAATAGCGCAGGCCAGTGGGCTTGGGGCCGTCATTGAAGACGTGGCCGAGATGGCCGTCGCAGCGGCTGCAATGCACTTCGGTGCGGGTCATGAAGAACGACTTGTCGGTGGTCTCGCCGACCGCGTTCGGCAGCGGCGCGTAGAAGCTCGGCCAGCCGGTGCCGCTTTCAAACTTGGTTGAGGCATCGAACAGCGGCAGATCGCAGCCGGCGCAGGCGAAGGTGCCGGCGCGCTTTTCCTTGTTGAGCGGCGAGGTGCTGGCACGTTCCGTGCCATGCTTGCGCAACACGTAGAACTGCTCCGGCGAAAGCCGCTTCTGCCACTCGGCGGCGGACAAAGTCTTGAAGTCGGGGGTGGTGTCGGTTGTTGTCATGGGTGCTGCCAAAGCTCCTGTGCTAAATTTCGTAAGACCGGCAAAAGCGCCGAGTGTGGCGCCGGCCGTCAAAAAAGTGCGTCGATCGATCCTAGCGGCGATCATATCAACCTTCTCCTTTTTTCGGGCCCCAAATCTGCTCCAGCCGCTGATCGCGGCCGCAGTTCCAGCGATAGAATTTATACTTGGTCGGATTCTTCTTGTAGAAATCCTGGTGATATTCCTCCGCCGCGTAGAACGGCGTGGCGTCGGCGATCTGCGTGTAGATCGGCTTTTTCAGCTGAGCCTCGACCTTTTTCTTCGACGCCTCGGCGAGTTGCCGCTCCTCGGCATTGCGCACGAAAATCGCGGACCGGTACTGATCACCGTGGTCGCAAAACTGCGCGTCCTTCACGGTCGGGTCGATGCTGCGCCAGTAGAAATCGAGCAACTGCTGATACGACACCTTTTTCGGATCGTAGGTCACTTCAACCGCCTCGGCATGGCCGGTGCCGCCGGCCGAGACCTGCGCATAGGTCGCTGTCGATGCCTTGCCGGCGATATAGCCGGACACAGTAGCCTGAACGCCCGGCACCTTGTCGAAATCGGCCTCGGTGCACCAGAAGCAGCCGCCGGCGAAGACCGCCACGGCTCTTTCCTGCGCGGCGACGGGCGCGGCCACGGCAAAGATCAAAGCCAATCCCAACAACAGGCGCCGCATGCGATCCTCCCGAATTTTTCCCTCAACCCCAGATAAGGCTTCTAGGGCGAATAGCCACTCAATTTGGCATCACGCTTATGCGAGCAAACGCCTCCCCGCGTTCACGAATCCGGCTTGCCGGTGGCTCGCTCCCTGCCTAGTGTCGCCCTTAAATAAGCGAGGAATTACATGCGTTTTAACGGCACCAAGGCCTATGTGGCGACCGACGACCTGAAAGTGGCGGTCAACGCGGCAATCGCCCTCGAGCGGCCCTTGCTGGTCAAGGGCGAACCCGGCACCGGCAAGACCGTGCTGGCGCAGGAAATCGCCAAGGCGATCGGCGCGCCTTTGATGGAATGGCACGTCAAATCCACCACCAAGGCGCAGCAGGGCCTGTACGAATACGACGCCGTCTCCCGCCTGCGCGACAGCCAATTGGGCGACGAGCGCGTCAAGGACATCCGCAACTACATCAAGCGCGGCAAGATGTGGGACGCCTTCGTGTCGGAAGAGCGCCCGGTGCTGCTGATCGACGAAATCGACAAAGCCGACATTGAGTTTCCCAACGATCTACTG
>CAITJJ010000246.1 GCA_903892675.1 uncultured Hyphomicrobiales bacterium
CGGACGTTCTCAAGGCTTCCGAGCCGGTCGTTGTCGACGTCTGGGCGGAATGGTTCGGCCCCTGCCGCATGATCGCCCCGGCGCTGGAGGAAATCTCCGGTCAGCTCGGCGACAAGGTCAAGATCGTCAAGTTGAACGTCGACGAGAATCCGGCGATTGCCGCCAAATACGGCATCATGTCGATCCCGACGCTGCTTTTGTTCAAGAACGGCGAAATCGCCGATCGCCAGGTCGGCGCCGCGCCGAAGCAGAAACTGCATTCGTGGATCAGCGGCGCGGTTTGAGCGTCGTCGTCAATTTATAGAAAACGGCCGGCCATTGTGCCGGCCGTTTTTTATTGCGGCGGCGTGCCGTTCTCGCGCAAGACGTCGCCGGCGAGATAGAGCGACCCGGTAATCAGAATGCGCGGCGGCGGATCGAGGTCGAGCTTACGCACCGCATCAAGCGCCTCGTCGAGATTGCCGCGGCTCGCCGCCGGAATGTCGAGCGCCCGCGCCGCCTCGGCCACAACGTCCGGGCCGAGACCTTTTTCGGCGCCGGGCACCGGCACGGCAATCAGGCGACGCGCCAACCCTGCGAAATTGTCGAGAAAGCCGGCGAGGTCCTTGGTCGTCAGCATACCGACGATCAAGACCAGCGGCCGCGACACCCGCTCCTCGAGATCGGCGAGCGCCGCGGCAATTGCCCTGCCGCCATCGGGATTATGCCCGCCGTCGAGCCACAGCTCGCTGCCCGGCGGTGTCAGATCGACGAGACGCCCGGCACCCAGGCGATGCAGCCGCGCCGGCCAGTCGACTTTGGTCATGCCGGCTTCAAAAGCCGAGGGCGGAATTTTTAGTTGCGGGATCGCGCGCAACGCCGCGATGGCCAGACCCGCGTTCTCGAATTGATGACGACCGTAGAGTTTCGGCGCCGGCAAATCCAGAAGTCCGTTCTCGTCCTGATAGACCAGCCGGCCGCGTTCTTCGGTCGCGGTCCAGTTCTCGCCGGCAATTTTGATCGGCGCTTTCAGCCGCGCCGCCTGCCGTTCGATCACCGCGAGCGCATCGCGGCTTTGCGCGGCGACAATGACCGGGCTACCTGCCTTGATGATGCCGGCCTTCTCGGCGGCAATCTTTTCGATCGTGTCGCCGAGGAATTCGGTGTGGTCGATCGAAACCGGCGTAATGATCGAAGCCAGCGACGCATCGACCACATTGGTCGCGTCGAGCCGTCCGCCAAGCCCGACTTCCAGCAACAGAACGTCGGCGGGATGGCGCGAAAACATCAGGAAACCCGCGGCGGTTGTCATTTCGAAGACGGTAATCGGCAGGCCGGCATTGGCGCGCTCGCATTCTTCCAGCGCGGCCGACAATTCGGCGTCGGAGACCAGTCTGCCCTCGCCAGCCTGTCCAATGCGGAAGCGTTCGTTGAAATTGACCAGATGCGGCGAGGTGTAAGTGTGCACGCGCTGCCCGGCCGCTTCGAGAATCGCGCGCAGAAATGCGATGGTCGATCCCTTGCCGTTGGTGCCGGCGATATGGATAACCGGCGGCAGCTTGCGTTCGGGATGATCGAGCGACGCGAGCAACCGCTCGACGCGGTCGAGTGACAAGTCGATGCGCTTGGGATGAAGCGCCAGCAGCCGCGTCAGAATGGAGTCGACCTGGCTCACGTCACGCGTGCGCCGGAACCGGCAATTGCTGCTTCGCGCCGTGCGCCGGCTGCTTGGTCAAGAGGCGGCACAGTTCGGCCAGCGTCGAGCGCAGCTTGTGCCGGTGCAAGACCATGTCGACCATGCCGTGCTCGGTGAGATATTCGGCGCGCTGGAATCCGGCCGGCAATTTTTCGCGGATGGTCTGTTCGATGACGCGCGGGCCAGCGAAGCCGATCAGCGCGGCGGGCTCGGCGATATGCACGTCGCCAAGCATCGCATAGGACGCGGTGACGCCGCCGGTGGTCGGGTTGGTCAACACGACAAGATAAGGCAGCCTGGCCTCGCGCAGCATCTGCACACCGACCGTCGTGCGCGGCAATTGCATCAGCGACAGGATGCCTTCTTGCATGCGCGCGCCGCCGGAGGCCGCGAAAAGAATATAGGGCGTATTGCGCCGCACGGCGGTTTCAAAGCCGGTGATGATCGCCTCGCCGGCCGCCATGCCGAGCGAACCGCCCATGAAATCGAAATCCTGCACGCCGATGGTGACCATCTGGCCTTCGAGCCGACCGATGCCGAGCTTCACTGCGTCCTGATAGCCGGTCTTGGTGCGCGCATCCTTGAGGCGGTCGATGTAGCGGCGCTCGTCGCGGAACTTGAGCGGATCGATTTGCACCTCCGGCAGCGCGATGTCTTCGAACTCGCCACCGTCGAACATGGTCTTCAGGCGCATCGGCGCGCTGATGCGCATGTGATAATTGGAACTGGGGATGACGAACTGGTTCGCCTCGACGTCTTTATAAAAGACGAGCGAGCCGGTCTCGGGGCACTTGATCCAGAGATTTTCCGGCGTCTCGCGACGCAGGAAGCTGCGAATCTTCGGCCGAACGACGTTGGAAATCCAGTTCATGCTTCACCTATATAGGGCGAACCCTACAAAAATATAACCGCCCCCCGTGCCCGGTCGGAGCTATTTCGCCGCCACTTTAGCAGCCGAACGGACGCCTCGGGCGATTTCCGACACCAGATCGGTCACGGCTTTGACGAGATTCGGGCCGGCCTTGCCGTCGGCGTCGAGATTGGCGCGCAGAACGTCGATCAGGGCCGAGCCGACCACCACGCCGTCGGCGCCGGCGGCGATGGCGCGGGCGCTGTCGGCATTGCGGACACCGAAGCCGACCGCGACCGGCAGCTGGGTGTGCCGCTTGATGCGTTCGACCGCGGCCGACACCTTGCCGACATCGGGCGCCGCCGAGCCGGTAATGCCGGCGATGGACACATAGTAGACAAAGCCGGACGTGTTGTTCAGCACCGCCGGCAGGCGTTTGTCGTCGGTGGTCGGCGTCGCTAAGCGAATGAAATTCAGGCCGGCCTTCAGCGCCGGCAGACACAGTTCGACATCTTCCTCGGGCGGCAGATCGACAACGATCAAGCCATCGACACCGGCCGCCTTGGCATCGACGAGAAATTTATTGACGCCGTAGATGTAGATCGGGTTGTAGTAGCCCATCAAGACGATCGGCGTGTCATCGTTGTCCTTGCGGAAGTCGCGCACCATCGCCAAGGTCTTGATCAGCGTTTGGCCGCCCTTGAGGGCGCGCAAGCCGGCCGCCTGAATCGCCACGCCATCGGCCATCGGATCGGTGAACGGCATGCCAAGCTCGATAAGGTCGGCGCCGGCTTTTGGCAGCGCCTTGGCCAATTCGAGCGACGTCGCATAATCGGGATCGCCCGACATGGTGAAGGTCACCAGAGCGGCGCGGCCTTCGGTTTTGAGCGCGGCGAAGCGCTTCTCAATTCGCGTACTCATTTCTTCTTGCTTTCGAGGAACGCCGCGACGGAGTCGAGGTCCTTGTCGCCGCGGCCGGACATGTTGACCACCATCAGATGATCCTTCGGCTTTTGCACCGCGAGATCGAAGACGCGCGCCAAAGCATGCGCCGGCTCGAGCGCCGGAATGATGCCCTCCAGCTGGCTGCACAGCTGGAATGCCGCCACCGCTTCGTCGTCGGTCGCCGATAAAAATTTCACGCGGCCCATGTCGTTGAGCCAGGCGTGCTCGGGGCCGATGCCGGGATAATCGAGACCGGCGGAAATCGAATGCGCCTCGATGATCTGGCCGTCGGCATCCGTCAGCAGATAGGTGCGATTGCCGTGCAGCACGCCGGGACGGCCGCCGGCGACCGACGCGGCGTGCTGGCCGCTTGGAATGCCATGGCCAGCCGCTTCGACGCCGTAAATTTCAACCGAGCGGTCATCAAGGAACGGGTGAAAAAGCCCCATCGCATTGGAGCCGCCGCCGATGCAGGCGACCAGCGAATCCGGCAGACGGCCTTCGGCCTCTTGCATCTGCGCGCGCGTCTCGTTGCCGATGATGCACTGGAAGTCGCGCACCATGGCCGGATAGGGATGCGGGCCTGCCACCGTACCGATGCAATAGAACGTGTCGGAGACATTGGTGACCCAGTCGCGCAATGCTTCGTTCATCGCGTCTTTCAGCGTGTGCGAGCCGGAGGTCACCGGCCGCACTTCGGCGCCCAGCATCTTCATGCGCAGAACGTTCGGCTGCTGGCGCTCGACGTCGACCGCGCCCATATAGACGATGCAAGGCAGGCCGAACGTGGCGCACAGGGTCGCGGTGGCGACGCCGTGCATGCCGGCGCCGGTTTCGGCGAGGATGCGCTTCTTGCCCATGCGCCAGGCCAGCATGATCTGGCCGGTGACGTTGTTCACCTTGTGCGCGCCGGTGTGGTTGAGATCCTCGCGCTTGAAATAGATTTTTGCGCCGCCGAACTTTTGCGTCAGGCGCTCGGCGAAATACAACGGCGATGGCCGGCCGACGAAATGGGCGAGATGGTGGTCCATCTCCTTCTGGTAGGCGGGGTCGGCCTTGGCGGCGGCGTAGGCCGCTTCCAGTTCGAGAATATTCGGCATCAGGGTTTCGGCGACGAAGCGGCCGCCGTAAATGCCAAAGTGGCCGCGCTCGTCCGGGCCGGTGCGGAATGAATTGACTTGGTTCGCGGTCATAGTCTCACCTTGCGGTCACCCTGGACGTCATTGAGCGAAGCATCCGCCGCGCGCGCCGCGCGGATGAAGGCGCGGATCTTGTCAGGATCTTTTTCGCCCGGACTGCGCTCGACGCCGGATGAGACGTCGACGCCCTGCGGTCGCGCGATGCGGATCGCCTCGGCGACGTTGCCGGCATCGAGCCCGCCGGACAACATGAACGGCACGCCGGCATTCAGCCCGGCGAGCAGCGTCCAGTCGAAAGTCTTGCCGAGGCCGCCGGGACGGGTGTCGTCCTGCGCCGGACGCGCGTCGAACAGCAGCCGGTCGGCGACATTGGCGTACATGCGAATCGGCGACAGGTCGGCGCGCGTCGAGATCGGCAGCGCCTTCATGACCGGCAAGCCGAAATGAGAGCGGACGACCGCCACCCTTTCCGGCGTCTCGGTCCCGTGCAGTTGCAGCATGTCCGGCTTCAACGCGGCGATGATGGCGTGCAGTGCCTCGTCATTGGCGTTGACGGTAAGCGCCACCTTGCCGGCGCGGCCCTGCGCCCGCTGGCCCAAGAGGCGCGCGGCTTCCAGCCCGAGGTGACGCGGGCTTTTTCCGAAAAACACGAAGCCGACTTGATCGGCGCCGGATTCAAGCGCGACATCAAGGGCTTCCGGGGTCTTCAAACCGCAGATTTTGATCAAAAGGGCCATTCTGGAGCGGGTTCTAGCGCCTAAAGCGCGCCGCCGCAAAGGCTTACCGTCCGGCCACTCTCAGGGCCTCGGCGGAGCAATCGCCGGCGACGAGCCCGGCTCGAAGTAGGTTGTGGCCGGCGGGGTCGGCGGCGCGTCGGCGGCAAAGCGGTTGCGCAACGCGCTTAGCTCCTGCCGCAGCAGGCGTGCCTCGGCATCGAGTTGCCGAGCGGCGCGGCGCCAATGCGCCTGGCCCAGCCAGGCGGCGACGCCGCCGACGAAGACGCCGAGAATCACCAGGACGAAGATCAGGATGAACAGTGGCAGCGTCGCTGCATAGGCCGGATTCACATTGGTGAACGGATCGAACGAGACGGTCACGCGTTCACGGTTTGCCACCGCGAAGGCGACAATCACCGCGGCCAGCGGCAGCACGATGACGAGCGTGACGATCTTGCGGAACATTAAATACCTCGTCTCCCGGACAAGTGAAGGCTCGCGTAGCGAGCCGGAACGCCGATCCGGGACCCAGGAGAAATGGCGCGTAGCACCGGTATCCGTTCGTCTTGTAGCCCCTGGGTCCCGGATCGGCGCTCGCTAGCACTCGCTTGTCCGGGACATGGGGTCATAATTCGCCGGACAAATCTTTCCAAGTGGGGTTGTCCTTCTCGATCAATTCCAGCTTCCAGACTCGCCGCCACCGCTTTAACGCATGTTCGCGAGCGCGGGCTTCGTGTATCGAAGTATACTCCTCTACATGCACCAACATGTGCACGTTGTATTGCTTTGTAAATCCCGGAACCGCCTTTGCCTTATGCGCCGCGATCCGGCCCGCGAGATTGCTGGTGACGCCGACATACAGCGTGCCATTCCGCTGGCTGGCCAGAATGTAAACATGGCAGCGGTCCGGCATGCAGGACCATCATGGTCAGAAAGATGCGCTACGCGCGTTTCTCCTCAGCGCTCGCTAGAGCTCGCTTGTCCGGGACGCGTCATTCCGCCGCGGGCGCAGCGCCATCGAGCTTGTTCAGGCGCTCGCGCATTTCCTTGCCGGTCTTGAAGAACGGCACCGACTTCTGCTCGACCGAGACATGCGCGCCGGTGCGCGGGTTGCGTCCGGTACGGGCTGGACGATGTTTGACCGAGAAGGCGCCGAAGCCGCGCAGCTCGACGCGATCACCCTGCGCCATCGCGCCGGTGATTTCGCCGAGAATGGCGTTGACGATGTTCTCGACGTCACGCTGGTACAAATGCGGGTTTTGCGAAGCGATGCGCTGTACGAGTTCGGACTTGATCATGGACGCCCCGCCTTGCTCAGATTTGGTCGATTGGCAAAATTGGCTAGTTAGACGAGGAAGGGTGCCAAAGCGCCAACAGACCGTCAAGATTAAGTCTTTCGATAGCCTGCGCTCCGCCCCATTCCTGGACCTGCCGCGACACCGCGCCCAGGCTCATCTGCTGGAGGCCCCAGGCGGCGACATGGAGGAAGGATAGCTCGCTGAAGCGCGGCTCGAGCGAGAAATCACGCACCGGCGTGTTCGCCGGCACCTTCTTTTCCTTTTCCAGCCAGGCAATCGCCGACTTCTCGTTGCCGATGGCATCGACCAGCCTGAGCGGCACGGCCTGGCGGCCGGTGAAGACGCGGCCGTCGGCGACCTTGGCAAGCTGGGTATCGTCCAGCTTGCGCCGGTCCTTCACCAGTCCTTTGAACCAGCCATAGGAGTCCAGCACGATCGCCTCGATCGCCGCGCGCGCCTCCGGGCTGGTCGGCTCGAAGCCGTTTGGCGCCGCCTTCAGCGGCGAGGACTTCACCTCTTCGACCTTGATGCCGATCGTTTTCAGGACGTCGGTGAAATTCGGATATTGGAACAGCACACCGATCGATCCGACCAGGGACGTATCGTGCGCGATGATATGTTCGGAAGCCAACGCAGCGATATAGGCGCCGGAAGCGGCCAGGCCGTCGACCACGACGACCATCGGCTTCTTCTCCTGCAACGCGCGCAGCGCGTCGTAAAGCTGTTCGGAGCCGGCGGTGGTGCCGCCCGGCGAGTCGAGATGCACGATAACGGCGCGCGCATGCGACTTAGCCAGACGTTCAAGCGCTTCGACGCGATCCTGATTGCCGCGGATGATGCCCTGTACCTTGATGCGGGCAATCGCGGTGTCGCCCGGCTTCAGCCCGGTCGCCGGCATCAGCGCAAGGCCGGCGATGCCGACCGCGACGAGCACCACCAGCAATGCGGCAACGCGCCAGAAAGTGAGTTTGCGCCGCATCCGGCGGCGATCGACGATGGCATCGGCATCGAACGACATTGGCGGCAATCCTCGTTGAATCATTGGCGCTGTTATACCCGCATCGTCACGGCGGGGCACGCCCGAAAGCATGTGAACCTAGAATGTCGATCACTTATGGCAACCGCGTGTCCCAAAGAAAAAACCCCAGAGCTTTTCGCCCCGGGGTTCTTTATCGTCAGCCGGTTATGATCTTTCGACCTTAGTCGGCCTTTTCGTCGTCGGTGCTCTCGCCGGCGCGCTGCTTTAACGCGGCGCCCAGGATATCGCCGAGCGACGCGCCCGAATCGGCGGAACCATACTGCGCCATGGCTTCCTTCTCTTCGGCCACTTCGAGGGCCTTGATCGAGACGCCGACCTTGTGGGTCTTGCGGTCGAACTGGGTGACGCGGGCGTCAACCTTCTGACCGACGGCGAAGCGTTCCGGACGCTGATCGGCTCGCTCGCGGGCGAGATCGGCGCGGCGGATGAACGAGGTGAGATCGGTATCGACGATCTTCACTTCGAGGCCGCCTTCGGTGATCGCGGTGACTTCACAGGTGACGACCGAACCCTTCTTGAGTTCGCC